>DASUON010000476.1:0-3831 GCA_036276615.1 Burkholderiaceae bacterium | reverse complement strand
CGGGCCTCCAGCGCTTGCAGGCGCTGGAACAGGCGGTCGTACTCGGCATCGGGGATGTCGGGCGCGTCCAGCACGTAGTAGCGGTGGGCGTGGTGCTGCAACTGGCGCACCAATGCTTCCATTTCGATAGCTTCTTGCGCTTTTACATCAAGCGCAGGAGTCGAATTTTCTTCAAAAAAATCGGGCTGTTGGGCCATGGGTCAGGAGAACAGGCGGCGGGCCAGCACGCTGCCCGCGTGCAGGTCACGGGCTTCCAGCGCCGCGTACAGGCTTTCCAGGTCGGCGCCGATGCGGTCCAGCGCCTCTTCGGTCAGGCGGTGGCCCTGGTCGTCGGTCAGCATGCCGTCCATGGTGCTGCCCAGGGCGGCGGCCACCTCGCGCATGCGCTGGTAGGGTTGCTCGGTGCGGGCCACGTGGGCCACGTCCAGCAGCAGGCTCACCTCGCGCAGGGCCGATTGTTCGGGGTCTTCGGCCAGGGCGGCCTGGGTGTCGAACAGCAGGCTGAGGATGGGGGCCATGGATTCGGTCCCCGGCAACACCATGCGTCCCGGCAAGGCCCCCACCACAAAGCCCAGCTTGGCGGCGTGCTGCTGCACGTAACCTGGGCTCCAGGCGGCCTGCACGGCGCGCAGGGTGAAGCCCAGCTGGGCGTCGTGGGTGCTGGCGAACTGGTCCAGCTCGCGGGCGCGCAGCACCTCGTCGCGCATTTCGGGGAATTCGGGGGCGGCACCGATGGCGTCGGCCAGGTTCTGCGCCTTCATCACGAATTCGGAGAACTCGATGTCGTTCAACGGCCCATGGCGGTTGGCCAGTTGCACCCCCGCCTGCACGGCGGTGTAACGCTGGCCGGGGCGCGGGGTTTCCCATTCGCCGGTGGTGGCGTGCTGGGCCTCGATGGCAAAGGGCTTGCTGCCCACGCGGCGGGTGCCGGGCATGGCGGCCAGGATGGCGTCGCCCGACACCTCGCCCTCCAGCACCAGCGGGGCCACCACGTCGATCAGGGCGTCCAGCCCGGCGCGTTTGTCGCCGCTGCGGCCATCGCCCGTGCCATCGGTGGCGGTGGGCAGGGGCGCACCGTCAAACCCGGGTTCTTGCCGGTCGGTGTCGGGCAGCGGTTCCACCGGGGCGTCGGCCTTGCGCGGGGCGCTCTTGCGGGTGACCCAGGCGTTGTAGGCGACCACCGCCGCCAGGATGATGCCGCCCAGCATTGCCAGGCCAAGTTGAAGGTTGCTCATGGTGTGTGATTTTCGCTCAGTGCCACGCGGTGCCCGTCAGTGCAACTCGGCCATGCCGATGGCGGCGTCCATGTCCACCGCCACGATGCGGGAAACGCCCTGCTCTTGCATGGTCACGCCAATGAGTTGCTCGGCCATTTCCATGGCGATCTTGTTGTGGCTGATGAACAGGAACTGGGTGCCGGTGCTCATGCTGGCCACCAGCTTGGCGTAACGCTCGGTGTTGGCGTCGTCCAGCGGGGCGTCCACCTCGTCCAGCAGGCAGAAGGGTGCGGGGTTGAGCTGGAAGATGGCAAACACCAGCGCAATGGCGGTCAGCGCCTTTTCGCCACCCGACAGCAGGTGAATGGTCTGGTTCTTCTTGCCCGGGGGCTGGGCCATGACCTGCACCCCGGCGTCCAGAATTTCGTCGCCCGTCATCACCAGCCTGGCCTGCCCGCCGCCAAACAGCTCGGGGAACATGCGCCCGAAGTGGCTGTTGACGGCCTCGAAGGTGCCGCCCAGCAGCTCGCGGGTTTCGTTGTCGATCTTGCGGATGGCGTCTTCCAGCGTCTGGATGGCTTCGTTCAGGTCGGCCATCTGGGCGTCGAGGAAGGTCTTGCGCTCGCGGGCGGCGCTCAGCTCGTCCAGCGCCGCCAGGTTGACTGCGCCCAGCGCCGTCATGTCGCGCTGCAGGCGGTCGATTTCGCCTTGCAAGCCCGCCAGCTTCACGCCCTCGGCGGCAATGCCTTCGGCCAGCGCGGCCAGGGCTTCGGGCTCGGTCTGCCCGGCCTCCAGCAGTTGCTGGTGGTATTGCTCGAAGGCCAGTCGGGCGGCCTGCTCCTTGAGTTGCAGCTCCACGATGCGCTGGCGCATGGGGTCCAGCTCGCGCTCGTGCTTCAGGCGCTGCTCGTCGGACGCACGCAGCTTGGCGGTCAGGTCGTCGTATTCGGAGCGGCGGGCGGCCAGGGCCTGCTCGCGCTCCATCTTGCGTTCCAGCGCCTCTTGCAGGCCGCCCTGGGCGGCGGCGTCGGACAGGCGGCCCATTTCGTCGTGGGCGCGTTGTTCCTCGTCCACCACCTGGGCCATTTGTTGGCGGGCGGTGTCGATGGCTCGACCCAGTTCGGCCTGGCGGGCTTGCAGGCTGCGCTGGGCAAAGTTGGCCTCCTGGGCCTGGCGTTCCAGCACGCGCAGTTGGTCGCGGGCGGCGTTGAGGCGGCGTTCGGCCTCCAGCGCCAGGTCTTCGTGCTGGGCGTGGCGTTCCTGGGCGTCGGCCAGTTGCATGTCCAGCTCTTCAAACCGGCCTTCGGCGGCCATGCGGCGCTCTTGCAGGTCTTCCAGCTGGGCGTCCACCTCGGCCAGGTCCGACTCCACCTGCGCCTGGCGCTGGCGGGCCTGTTCGGCCTGGGCGTGCAGACGCAGCACCTCCACCTGCAAGGCATGGCGCTGGGCCTGGGCCTGCTGGGCCTGGGTGCGGGTGTGGCCCAGGCGCTGGCTGGCGTCGGCATAGGCGGCCTCAGCGCGGGCCAGCGCGGTGCGGGCCTCGTCGGCAATGAGGGTGTGGGCCTTGACCTCTTTTTCCAGGTTTTCGATTTCCTGGGCGCGGGCCAGCAGACCGGCCTGCTCGGAATCCGCCGCGTAGAACGACAACGCGTGGCGCGACACCGCATGCCCAGCGGGGGTGACGATGCTCTGCCCCGCGGCCAGCGCCTCGCGCTGGGCCAGGGCGTGTTCCAGCGTGTCGGCGGTGTAGACGCCCTGCAACCAGTCGTCCAGCAGGCCACGCAGGCCCGCGTCGGCCACCTGCAGGTAGCTGCTGAGCGCGGTCAGCCCCGCAGGCGTGCCCCCTGCCCCACCGGACACCGCCATCGCCGCCGGTGGGTGAAAAAACGTGAGCCGGGCCGCAGGCGGGTCGTTGGCAAAGGCGCGCAGCATCTCCAGCCGCCCCACCTCCAGCGACTGCATGCGCTCGCGCAGGGCCGACTCCAGCGCGGTTTCCCACCCGGGCTGGATGTGGATGCGCTTCCACAGCGGCTGCAAGCCCTCCAGCCCCTGCTTGGCCAGCCAGGGCTGGAGCTTGCCGCCGCTTTGCACCTTGTCTTGCAGGGCGCGCAGGGCGTCCAGGCGGGCGGTGCGCTGGGCCACGGTGGCCAGCTCGGTGTTGAGGGTGTGCTGCCGCTGGCGGCGCTCGTCGTCCAGTGCGGGCACCTGGGCCTGGCCGTCTTCCAGCCGGGCCTGGGCCTCGGCCTCGCGCTCGCTGGCTTCGTCCAATTGAGCTTGCAGGTCTTGCAAGCGTTCTTCGTCCGGGGCCACCAGGGTCTGGCGGTCGGCCCCCAGGCGCTCGCGCCGGGTGCCCAGCTGGCGCACCTGCTCGTCCAGGCTGCGCTGCTCGGCGGCCAGCACCTGAATCTGCTGCTGCACGCTGGTGGCGGCCTGGCGCTGGGTGTTGGCCTTGGCCTGGGCCTGGCGGTGGGCGTCTTCCAGCGTGGGCAGGTTCGCGGCCTGGTCTTCAATTTGGGCGGCCAGAATTTCGGCCTGCTCTTCGGCGCTCAGGCCCTGGCCGCTCAGGGCCTCCAGCTCGGCCTGGGCCTGGGCTTCGCGCTCGGCCCACTGGGCG
>DASUON010000475.1:0-6057 GCA_036276615.1 Burkholderiaceae bacterium | reverse complement strand
CGATTGCAGAATACATCTACTCAACCGGCTGCGCCCATGGCAAACGTGTGCAAGCCCTGGGGGGCGCCAAAAACCACGCCGTGGTGATGCCTGACGCCGACATTCCCAATGCCGTCAACGCCCTGATGGGGGCCGCCTTTGGCAGCTGTGGCGAGCGCTGCATGGCCGTTCCGCTGGCCGTGTGTGTGGGTGACGACACCGCCAACCAGGTGGTGGAGGCGCTGAAGGTCGAAATCGCCAAGATGAAGGTCGGCCCCGGCACCGATGCCGCGTGCGACATGGGCCCGCTGGTCACCCAGCCCCACTTCGAGAAGGTGAAGGGCTATGTGGACCAGGGCGTGAAGGAAGGTGCCACCCTGGTGGTGGATGGCCGCGGCCTCAAGGTGCCCGGCCATGAAGACGGCTACTACCTGGGCCCCTGCCTGTTCGACCACGTCAAGCCCGGCATGGTGACGTACCAGGAAGAAATCTTTGGCCCCGTGCTGGGCGTGGTGCGTGTGCAAAGCCTGCAAGAGGCCATGGCCATGATCGACGCGCACGAGTACGGCAACGGCACCTGCATCTTCACCCGCGACGGCGAGGCCGCCCGCTACTTCACCGACCACATCCAGGTGGGCATGGTGGGCGTGAACGTGCCGCTGCCCGTGCCCGTGGCCTACCACTCGTTCGGCGGCTGGAAGCGCAGCCTGTTCGGCGACCTGCACGCCTACGGCCCCGACGCCGTGCGCTTCTACACCAAGCGCAAGACCATCACCCAGCGCTGGCCCAGCGCCGGGGTGCGCGAAGGCACGGTGTTCAGCTTCCCCAGCAGCCGCTGACCCGCGGGCCACGGGCGCAAAACCCACGCGGGCGGCCACTCTGTCACGGCAAGCCGCCCCCGGGGTGTTCATGCCGCGGGGGGCTTGATGCATGATGGCGGCTCTTGTCCGAGCCCCTCTCACCATGACTTTCTTTCGACTCTTTCCCGCGCTGTGCCTGAGTGCCTGCCTGACCGCCGGGCTCACCGCTTGCGGCGGTGGTTACGAAGGCACGCCCAACCCCATCGACACCAGCGCCAGCGCCTTGCGGGTGGCGGGCGCCGCCTCGCTCACCCTGGTGCCCACCGAGCTGTCCCGCCTGGACGTGACCGGCGGCACCCGCCCCTACAGCGCCGCCAGCAGCAACAGCGCGGTGGCCCTGGCCTCGGTGGCCGACGGCACCCTCAGCATTGCCGCGGTGCGGGGGGACACCACCCCGGTCAACGTGACCGTGACCGACGCCAAAGGTGCCAAGGCCACGGTCAGCGTCACCGTGACCAACAGCCCGCAGCAGGGCAGCTTCAGCATCAGCGCACGCGACATTGCGCTGCAACCCGGGGCCACCCGCACGCTGACCCTGAGCGGTGGCACCGCCCCGTTCAGCACCACCTCGCTCAGCCCCGGCATTGCCACCGCCTCGGTCAGCGGCACCAGCCTGACCATCACCGGCGTGTCGGAAGGCAGCAACGCCGAAATCCGCGTGATCGACAGCAAAGGCGTGACCCAATCGGTGCTGGTCACCGTGGCCGCGCCCATCCCGTCGGCGTCGGGGCTGGCCTTCACCTCCAACATGCCCACCAACCTCGCGCTGCGCCCCCGCAACAGCGTGACCTACACGCTGGGCGGTGGCACGCCGCCGTACAGCGTGGCCTCCAGCCACACGGCCATCGTCAACCCCGCGGTGCGCGGTGCGGCCCTCATCCTGGCCACCGGCTTGGCGGGCAACGCCACCGTCACGCTCACCGATGCGGTCGGGGCCACGCTCACCCAGCGCATTTACGTTCAGACCACCTCGGCCCCGCTGGCGCTGACCCAGAGCGCCGTGACTGGCACCCAGTTCACCACCGCCGACATCGGCATCACCGGCGGCATGCCGCCTTACAGCGTGGTGGCCACCTACGGCACCGCGGCGGTGGCCAGTGGGGTGCTGGTCAGTGGCGATGTGCTGCGCATCAGCCTGCAGGAGGTGGGCGGGCCCGCCTCGGTGTCGGTGCGCGACTCGGAAGGGGCCACGGCCACCGTGTCGGTCGCGGTGACGGCGGTGCTGTCCCGCATGTCGGTCTCGCCCACGGCCCTCACCATTTCGGAGCGGCTGGCGGCGGGCACGGCCATCCCGGTGCGCATTGTGGGCGGCAAGGCGCCGTACCAGGTCTTCACCAGCCACCCCAACCTGCTCACCGCCACGGTCAGCGGTGACACCGTGACCCTCAAATCCACCGCCACCCCTTGCGTGGATGGGACCACGCCGGTCTACGTCACCGTGATCGACTCGACCGGCGCCACCGCCACCACCATCGTCACCGTGGCCGACAACGGCGCGTGCAGCAGCTGAAGGGGTGCTTGAAAAATTTGATAGAAGTAGCACTTGTGTCACTTCTATCAAATGCATAGAATTCAGGGGAACGTTTAGACAAAGGCACACCCGCACGAAAGGCGGGGTCGCAAAGCCACCGGCCTTCGCCCTCCTGGGGCATGGCAGCGGGGTTGCCCCACCAGGCCCTGCCGCCTCCACGGCACCAGGGCCTGACGCAATCCCTGTGGTCTTGAGGCTCCTTCCGGCGCACATCGGGTCCCGATGTCCCACCTGGAGCCTCTTGATGACCGCAGTCCCCTCTCCCGCCTTCCGTCGGCCCGGCACCCCCGCCCTGCACCGGCTGACCACGGTCTCCCTGGCCTGCCTGCTGGTGGCATGCGGCGGTGGTGGCGGCGGTGAAGACACCCCCTCCAGCGTGACCCCGGCGGCTGACATCGCCACGGCCACCACCACGCTGACCGTGGGCCACGACGGTGCCGAACTGACCGAAACCCAGGCGCGGCCCACCTTCCACCTGGCACAGGTGCTGCTGGACGAGCCCAGCGACGTGGATGCCCTCAACCCCGGGCAGTCGGCCCACGAGCAGGCGCATGCACAGCGCATCCCCGCCGCCACACGCAACCTGTCCACCGAGCGGCTCACCCCCCAGCGCCTGCGCGACGCGGCCCAGAACACCTTGGGCGGTGTGCAATGGCAGGACACCCCCGAGCGTGAAACCGCCCAGGCCGCTGGCACCCCGGTGGTGACCTACACCCCGGCCCAGGTGCGTGCGGCCTATGGCTTCCCGACCCTGCCCGCGTCCACCACCGGGCTGACCGCAGCGCAGGCTGCCGACCTGGGGGCGGGGCAGACCATCTACGTCATCGGGGCGAAGCACAACCCCAACATTGCCGCGGAGTTGGCGGCGTTCAACCAGAAGTTCGGGCTGCCCACCTGCACCACCAAGGCCATTGCCGCCAATGCCACCCTGCCTTTGGCGGCAGCCAATGCCAAGGCGTGTGAGGTGTCGGTGGTGTTCAGCACCCCCACCGGGGGCATGACCACCGTGGCCCCGGCCTACGACTCGGGCTGGGCCACCGAAATGGCGCTGGACGTGCAATGGGCCCACGCCACCGCCCCGCTGGCGCGGCTGGTGGTGGTGGAGGCGGCCGACCCCAGCCTCAACGCGCTGTTGGGTGCCATCAAACTGGCCAACGCCATGGGGCCGGGCATCGTGTCCATGAGCCTGGGAGCCAACGAGGGCAGCTGGACGTCCTCTGTGGAATCGGTGTTCACCGGCAACAACATGACTTACCTGGCCGCCACGGGCGATTCGGGCGCAGGCGTGTCCTGGCCCGCCGTGTCGCCCAAGGTGCTGGCCGTCAGCGGCACCTCGCTCACCTACACCAGTGGCACCCCCCGCAGCGAGGTGGTGTGGAGCGGCACCGGCGGCGGCGTTTCCGCCTACACGGCAGTGCCGTCGTACCAGACCAGCGCCGTGCCGGGCATGGGCAGCCTCAGCAAGCGGGCGGTGGCCGACGTGGCCTTCAACGCCAACCCGTCCACCGGGCAGTACGTGGCCGTGATGACGCCGGGCAGCAGCACCGTCAACTGGGTCAGCGCCGGGGGCACCAGCCTGTCCACCCCGCAGTGGGCCGGCATCCTGGCCGTGACCCACGCCAAACGTGCCGCCGCAGGCAAGGCCGCGTTGGGCGCACCGCACAGCCCGCTGTACGGCCAGATTTCCTCCGCCCCCACCACTTACGCCGCTGCGTTCAAGGACATCACCCAGGGCAGCAACGGTGCCTGCACCACCTGCGTGGGCAAGGCGGCTTACGACACGCCGACCGGTCTGGGCACGCCCAATGTGTCGGCCCTGGTGTCCACGTTGTCGGGCGTGACGGTGGCCGTGCCTGCGCCTGTGGTCACCGCTGCCACCGTGACTGGCACCGCTGGCACGGCACTCACCTTCACCGCATCGGTCACCGCCGCCAACCCCGTGACCTACACCCTGAGCGGCGCACCGTCGGGCATGGGCGTGGCCTCCACGGGTGTGGTCAGCTGGGCCAGCCCCGTGGCGGGCACCTACGCCGTGACCCTCACCGCCAAGGACACCGTCACCGGCCAGAGCGGGCAGGGCGTGTACACCGTGAAGGTCAACCCCGCCGCCGCCCCTGTGGGCGCCGACACCACCGTGTCCGGCAAGCCCGGCGTGGCGTTGAGCTTCACTGCCGCGTTCAAGTCGGCCAACGCCATGACCTTCAGCATGACCGGCGCGCCCAAAGGCATGACGATCCACAGCACCACCGGCGTGGTGAGCTGGCCCAGCCCGGTTGTGGGCACCTACACGCTCAAAATCAGTGCAAAGGACACCAAAACGGGGCTCACCGGCACCGCCACCTACACCGTCAAGATCCAGACGGCCACCACCCCAGGGCCTGTGATTGCGGTCACCCCCATCACCGGCGTGGCGGGCAAGGCGGTCAGCGGCACCATCACCATCACCGACCCCGGGGCCCTGGCCTACCAGATCTCCATCACCGGCATTCCCCTGGGCATGACCTTCTCCATCAGTGGCACCACCATCACCGCCTCCTGGGCCAAGCCGGTGGCCGGCTCGTACACCCTGGCCATCACCGTGGTGGACAACCTGGGGCTGACGGCCAAGGCGTCTTTGCCCATCACCATTTCCAAGTGAGCTGAGTTTTTCCTCCAGCGCCTACCCGGGCTTTGGGGGCTGACCTGCGGGTCAGCCCCCTTTTCTTTTGGCACAGGTGTTGCTAGTCTGTTTGCATGTTGACCAAACGGTCAACATGCAAACATTCCAGGAGCCCCACCCGTGTCCACCCCTTCCTCGTCCGATGTGCGCGCTGGCCGACTGAGCGCCCCCCTCAGCCCCGAGGCCTGTGCCGCGGGCTTTGCCGCGGCCGCCACCCCGCCCCTCACCGCCTCCGAAGCCCTGCTGGAAGCCGAGCGCTGCCTGTACTGCTTTGACGCCCCCTGCGCTGACGCCTGCCCCACGGGCATCGACATCCCCTCGTTCATCCGCCGCATCGCCGAGGGCAACGAACGGGGTGCGGCCCGCCAGATTCTGGAGGCCAACCCCCTGGGCGGCCTGTGCGCCCGCGTGTGCCCCACCGAAGACCTGTGCGAAAAGGTCTGCGTGCGCAACACGCAAACCGGCGTGCCCGTGGCCATTGGCCGCCTGCAACGCCACGCCACCGATGCGCTGATGGCCAGCAGCCGCCCGCAGCTGTTCACCCGCGCCGCGCCCACGGGCAAACGCGTGGCCGTGCTGGGGGCCGGGCCTGCCGGGCTGGCCTGCGCCCACACCCTGGCCCGCCACGGGCACGAGGTGACGGTGTTCGACGCCCGCGCCAAGGGCGGCGGCCTGAACGAATACGGTCTGGCCAGTTACAAGGTGGCCGACGCCCACCCCGACGGTTACGCCCAGCGCGAGCTGAAGTGGCTGCTGGACATTGGCGGCATCACCCTGCAAACCGGTCACGCCGTGACCAGCGCCGCCGAACTGCACGCCCTGAAGCAGGGTTTTGACGCCCTGTTCCTGGGCGTGGGCCTGGCCAGCACCCACCAACTGGGCGTTCCGGGCGAAACGCTGGCGGGCGTGCAGGATGCGGTGGACTTCATCGCCACCCTGCGCCAGACCGCCGACAAGTCCACCGTGCGCGTGGGCCAACGGGTGGTGGTGATTGGCGGCGGCATGACCGCTGTGGACGCCGCCGTGCA
>DASUON010000474.1:0-3784 GCA_036276615.1 Burkholderiaceae bacterium | reverse complement strand
GGCCAGCGCGGTGGCCTGCCGCAGCAGCGTGGCCTTGAGGCCGCTGCCGCCGGTCAGCAGCACCTCGACAAAGTCTTGCTCCTGGGGGGACCAGCGGGTTTTGGACACGTCCCGCCCCACCGACAGGTTGACGTGGTGCAGCCCCTGGCCCAAGGCCCATTGCAGCACCTCGGCCACCAGCGTGGTCATGACGCTGTAGGGCGCCCAACGGTGTTCGTAGCCCGAGTAATACAGGTACAGGCTGCCCGGCGTGCGAAACCCCAGGCGCAGGGCCACACGCTCCTGGTCCACCCACAACACAAACATCAGCGGTTGCAGGGTGGCATCGGTCTCGGCCTGTTGCAGCAGCGCCCGCAGAAACTCACGGTGTCGGGGCGGTGCGAAATAGTCGGGATGGGGCACGGTGTCGGGCCGCTGGGAGCGCTGGCTGTGCAGTTGCCAGAACAGGGGCAGCAGGCCCTCGATGGCGGTGGCACCGCTCACCACCTCCAGCCGGGGGGTCTTGCCCTCGCGGGCCAGCGAGTTGTAACAACGCCGCAGGGATTCCTTGATGTTGCGCTTCAACCCCGCCCGAAAGGCCTCCCAGCTGTCGGGCAGCGTCAGCCAGAACATGGGGGTCAGGCGGTGGCGGTGCACGCGTGCGGGCGCCAGCGGGGCCAGGGCGGCCTCCAGCGCCGCGGCGGGCAGCTCCAGCTTGTGCCAGCCCCACACCCGGCGGGTGCGTTCCAGCAGCGCCTGGGCCACGGCGGCCTCGCAGCCGGGTTCGATCAGGGGCGCCCTGAGTTCGGTCAGGTTGGGGTCGGCCCCTACCGTCCGGTCAAACACCAATGCAGGGCCCAGGGGCCACAGGCGGTAGCGGGTGCGCACCATGGGTGCCAGCGCCACCAGCCGCTGGCCTTGGGTCACCCGCAACAACAGCGGCTCGTCCTGGCGCAACAGGCGGCGCACGCCAAAACAGCCGATCCAGGCCAATGACCAGGCGGGCGTCTGGAAGGGCAGGGCCCCGGGCAGGCGTTGCAGCAGGGTGTCCCAGTCAGACCGCGCCGCCCTGAACGCGTCCAGGCCCCAGCATTCCTCCACCCGGAGGGGCTGGGAAACAGCAGAAGAAGGAACAGGGGCGGAACTCACGCGGTGGTTGGGCGCTGGTGGGTGGTGTTGGGGGCGGGGGCGCTGGGACAGGATAGCAGAGCCCCGCAGCACCCAATGGCCTGACAATCGCCCCATGACCGAACGCAAACCCCTGGGCCTGGGCCCCGAGCAGCAAAAGCTGCGTCAACAGCGCCAACAGGCCCTGCAACGCCTGCAGGCCGCCAAGAGCGAGTCCGCACCGCCGCCTGCGGCCCAAGAACGGCCCAAGGCCCCACCCGCCGCTGCGCGCCCTGGCCCCGGCACCGGCCCCCGCTCTCGCCCTGGTGCTGGCCCCAGCGCCGGACCCGCCCGGGGCAGGCCGCAGCCGCCCCAGCGCCCGCAGGGTGCGGCACCCGCGGCACGGCGGCCCCAGCCGTCCGCCCCATCCCCAGTGGCCGCTGCGGCCACCGCCCCGGCCCTGAGGGCCGCCGCACCCGCACCCGCACCCGCAGCCGCAGCCGCCCCAGCGCCCGTGCGTGTGCCCGCCGCGTCGGGCCAGGCGGTGCGGGTCACCGGCGCTGCCGAGGGCATCCGCCTCAACAAACGCATGGCCGAGCTGGGCCTGTGCTCGCGCCGCGAGGGTGACGCCTGGATTGAAAAAGGCTGGGTCACCGTCAATGGCGAGGTGGCCGTCATGGGCCAGCTGGTGCAGCCGCTGGACCGCATCGACATTGCGCCCCAGGCCAAGGGCGAGCAGGCGCAGCAGGTCACCATCCTGTTGCACAAGCCGGTGGGTTTTGTGTCGGCGCAGGCCGAGGACGGCCACCCCCCGGCGGTCACCCTCATCAACCCGCGCACCCATTGGTCGGGCGACACCAGCCGCATCCGCTTCAACGCCCATCAGCTCAAGGGGCTGGCCCCAGCGGGGCGGCTGGACATCGACTCGGTGGGCCTGCTGGTGCTGACGCAGGACGGGCGGGTGGCCCGCCAGCTCATCGGCGAAGACTCCGACACCGAAAAGGAATACCTGGTGCGCGTGACCTACGCCACCGTGCAGGGCGAGGTGAGCACCGACGTGCAGGCCATCTTCCCCAAGGAGCAACTGGCCTTGCTGCGCCATGGCCTCAGCCTGGACGGCGAAGCCCTCAAACCCGCCCAGGTGGAGTGGCAAAACCCCGAGCAGTTGCGCTTTGTGCTGCGCCAGGGCAAGAAGCGGCAAATCCGCCGCATGTGCGAGCAGGTGGGCCTGAAGGTGGTGGGCCTCAAACGCATCCGCATGGGCAACGTGGTGTTGGGCAACCTGCCCGCCGGGCAGTGGCGCTACCTGGGTGCCCATGAAACCTTCTGACCTGCGGGCGGCGGTCCAGCTGGCATCTGCGGCCACGCAAGGCGTGGTCAACATCACCGAGGGCGTGCACCACGCGGTGCACCGCAGCATGGGCCTGCCCACCGCCCCGGGGCGCACCACCGGGCTCACCGGGTTGGTGTACCGCAGCATCCGCAACACCAGCCTGTTGGTGGGCCTGGGGCTGGACCGGGTGTTGCAAGCCCTGTTGCCCCCCGACGCCACCGCCCAGGCCGACAGCCCCGAGCGACAACAGGTCATTGCCATCCTGAACGGGGTGCTGGGCGACCACCTGGCCGCCACCCACAACCCGCTGGCGTTGGACATGACGGTGCAGGGCCCAGGGGGACTGGCCTTGCCCGTGGCCAACCCCTCGCCCCACCTGCTGGTGCTGATCCACGGCCTGTGCATGAATGACCACCAGTGGCTGCGCCACGGGCACGACCATGGCGCGGTGCTGGCCCAGGCGCTGGGCTGCACCCCGCTGTACCTGCGCTACAACACTGGCCTGCATGTGGCCGACAACGGCCAGCGCCTGTCCGAGGTGTTGCAGGATTTGGTGGCGCACTGGCCGGTGCCGGTGCAAAGCCTGCGCATCGTGGCCCACAGCATGGGCGGGCTGGTGGCCCGCAGCGCCTGCCAAGTGGCAGCGCAGGCCGGGCAAGCCGGGGCCGCGTGGTTGCCCCACCTCAGCCACCTGGTGTGCCTGGGCACGCCGCACCACGGCTCGCCGCTGGAGCAGGCCGGGGCCTGGGTGGACACCTTTCTGGCCCAGACGCCCGGGCTGTCCCGCTTCACCGCGCCGTTTGCGGCGCTGGGCCGGGTGCGCAGCGCGGGCATCACCGATTTGCGCCACGGGCGGGTGACCGCCTCCGGCCAGCACCTGCCCTTGCCGCCGGGCGTGGCCTGTTTTGCCGTGGCGGCCACGCTGGCCCCGCAAAGGAGCTTGCTGGCCGACCGGCTGGTGGGCGACGGCCTGGTGCCCCTGCGCAGCGCGCTGGGCCAGCACACCGACCCGCGGCGCACGCTGGCCTTTGGGGCGGGGCACCAGCGGGTGTTTCACAAGCTGGGCCACCTGGGCTTGCTGAGCAGCCCGGAGGTGGCGCAGCAGCTGTGCACCTGGCTGGCCACGCCGCCCACGGCCAGGGCTTGAAACCGGCCTGACCGTCCCCACTTCAGCGCCTTGGCGGCACAGGCCCCTGTGGCCACCGCCACCCGGTGGCCTTGCCACTGCCCGATTTCGCCGTTTTTTTTGTTGAACGACACCATGAGCAAACAGACCCTGAACTTCCAGGCCGAAGTGGCCCAGCTGCTGCACCTTGTGACCCACGCGCTGTATTCCAACAAGGAAATCTTTTTGCGCGAGCTGGT
>DASUON010000473.1:0-4296 GCA_036276615.1 Burkholderiaceae bacterium | reverse complement strand
CTGGGTGGTGGAAATCAAACGTTCCTCGGCCCCCACCGTGTCCAAAGGTTTCCATTTGGCAGCGGCCGATGTGGGGGCCACTCGCAAGCTGCCGGTGGGCGGGGTAGCGGAATTCGGCCTCACCTCGCGCCTCAATAATTCAATAGAATTTTGGCCTCTACCGCTTTTACATAAAGCGCAAGCAGCTACACATTTCGAAGCATTCAACCTCGATGAACCCCATGGACCCCGCTCTGTTGCTCAAGCTGGTCACCGTGCAAATGCCCTATGGCAAACACGCGGGCCGTTTGCTGGCCGACTTGCCGGGCAACTACCTCAACTGGTTTGCCCGCGAGGGCTTTCCGCCCGGCGAGTTGGGCCGCCTGTTGGCGCTGATGCAGACGATTGACCACAACGGCCTGCGCGACCTGCTGCGCCCGCTGCGAACCTGAGTTACGATGGCCCGCATGTTCGCCCTGTCCCGTTCCGTCTCCGCCGCCCGAGCTGCACGTTCTGCACGAGCCCGTCGCTCGCTGCCGTGCCCTGCGCGTGAGACCCGGACCCTGAGGCGATAGCCCCTCCCCCCAGTTCCAGTTTCCCCCGCAAAGGCCACGGCTCACCCCCGTGGCCTTTTTCTTTGTCCCCGCCGTTTCTTGGCACCGTTTTGAAAGGCCCTTGACCATGTCGAACCCCACCCTGCCCCCCAACCCGCAGCCGCCCCACAGCCAGCACCTGATGGCCATCACCCCCCGGCCCGACACCGTGTTTGTGCGCGGCGAAGGCGCGTGGCTGTGGGACCAGGCGGGCACCCGCTACCTGGACTGGTTGCAAGGCTGGGCCGTCAACGCGCTGGGCCACAGCCCGGCGGTGGTGCGCCAGGCGCTGCACGAGCAGTCGGCCCTGCTGCTCACGCCCAGCCCGGCGCTGTACAACGCGCCCGCCCTGGCGCTGGCGCAGCGGCTGTGCGCGTTGAGCGGGTTTGAGCAGGTGTTTTTCGGCAGCACGGGGGCGGAGGCGAACGAGGGGGCCATCAAGCTGGCGCGAAAGTGGGGGCGAGTGAACCGAGCGGGGGCGTTCGAGATCGTGACCTTTCACAACGGTTTTCACGGGCGCAACCTGGCCACCATGGCCGCCAGCGGCAAGCCGGGGTGGGACCAGCTGTTTCCGCCCACGGTGCCGGGGTTTGTGAAGGCGCGGCTGAACGACATCGAATCGGTCCGCGCGGTGCTGAGCGAGCGTACCGTGGCCATCATGCTGGAGCCCGTGCAGGGCGAAGCCGGGGTGCACCCCGCCCGCCCCGCCTTCTTGCGCGCCCTGCGCGAGCTGTGCGACCAGCAGGGCCTGCTGCTGATCTTTGACGAGGTGCAGACCGGCTGTGGCCGCCTGGGCGAGCTGTTTGCGTTTGAACACTTTGGCGTGAAGCCCGACATCCTCACCCTGGGCAAGGGCCTGGGCGGCGGCGTGCCCATTTCCGCCGTGCTGGCCCAGGCGCATTGCAGCGTGTTCGAGCACGGCGACCAGGGCGGCACCTACGCCGGCAACCCGCTGATGTGCGCCGTGGCGCTGGCCGTGCTGAACGAGCTGAGCCAACCCGCCTTTCTGGCCAACGTCCGCCTGCGCGGGCGCGAGCTGCACGAGGGCCTGCAAGACCTGTCGGCCCGCCTGGGCCTGGGCGAGGTGCGCGGCGAGGGCCTGCTGCTGGCCCTGGAGCTGGGGCAGGACATCGCCGCCGACGTGGTGCACACCTGCCGCACCCTTGGCCTGCTGGTCAACGCGGCGCGGCCCCACTGCCTGCGCTTCATGCCGCGCCTCAACACCACGGCAGCAGAGGTGCAGCAGGGCCTGGCGCTGCTGGAGCAGGCGCTGGCCGTGCACCTGGAACCGGCGGCGGCCTTGGAAAGCTGAAGGCAAAAACAGGGCAGCAACCCGTGGCGGTTGACGCGCAAAGTCTGTGCGTCAACTTTTTTTGACAAGATTCGTCTTTTTCACAAAAATTCAAACACTTAGCTTGATTGAATTTTTGTCATTCCATGGCCCAGCCCGAACCTGACCGCATCCTGGCCCTGCTGTCCCAAGCCGGCCCCGCAGGGCTTGCGCCAGCCGATTTGACGGCGGCACTGGCCCCTGCCAGCCGCTCCACCGTCAACCGCCGCCTGGCCGGGTTGGCGGCCCAAGGGCTGATTGGGGTCAAGGGGCAGGGCCGCGCCACCCGCTATGTGCAAACCGAGCGCTGGACGCGGGAACAGGTGGACGCCTTCTTTGCTCAGCCCTGGCAAAGCCGCCCCGTGGCCCGGTTTGACGAAGCCCTGCTGCACACCGAGCCCGGTCTCCCCCTGGACAAGGCCGTGCGCTTGACCCACCTGCAAGCGCGGGTGCCGCCCATGGATGCGGCCTTCCTGGCCAGCTTTGTGGTGGACTTCTCGTGGGGCTCGTCGGTGCTGGAAGGCAGCACCTACTCCATGCTGGACACCGAGGCCCTGCTGGCCTACGGGCAACGCCACCCCGACAAACCCGCGGCCGAAGCCGTGTTGGCCCTCAACCACCGACAGGCGGCGGAACACCAATGGCAGCACCGGGCACTGACCGTGGACAACGTCTGCGCCTGGCACGCCTTGCTGACGTCCGACCATGGCTTGCCCGATGTGGCCGAATCCGACCATTTCCTGCCCGAACACCAGCGCGGACGCCCACGCGAATACGAGGAGGTGAACCTGGGCGCATCGGCCTACCTGCCCCCATTCCAGCCCGGCACACGCTATGTGGCCGGGGCCCTGGCCACCCTCGTGGAGCGGGCCAATGGCTTGCACCCCTTGCAGGCAGCGCTGTACCTCATGACACGCATTCCCTACCTGCAAGCCTTTGCCAACGGCAACAAGCGAACCTCCCGCATCGCGGCCAACGCCCTGTTGCTGTCCCACGGGCTGGCCCCGCTGTCGTTTGCCGACATGGACAAGGCCAGCTACATCCGGGGCATGGCGGCGTTCTACGAGCTGGGCAGCACCGACCTCATGGAACAGGTGCTGGTGCGCGGGTGCGTACAGTCCGTGGTGCGCAGCAGCGTGCTGCCCTTGTCCTTGCGCGGCCCGGGGTTTGACGTGCCACGCACCGTCGCGCTGTTGAGCGCGTATGTGCACACCGGCAAAAGACCCACCGATCGGCATGCCGCGGCCTTTTTTTGAACCACACTCCCCCCATGCGCTCTTCCATCCACATCGTCAACGTCGACAGCAGCGACACCTGGACCCGTTACAAACCCGGCCTGTGCGACCTGTGCCAGGCCAACTGCTGCACCATGCCCCTGGAGGTGCGGGTGAGCGACCTGGTGCGCCTGGGCCTGGTGGACGAGTTCGAGGCTGAAAACGAAGACCCCGCCCGCATTGCCAAGCGTCTGCAAAAGGCACGGGTGGTGGAGCGTTACAACACCAAGGCCGAGGTGTTCACCATGATGCGCCGGGCCGACGGCGACTGCACCTGGCTGGACGCCAAGACCCGCCGCTGCACGGTGTACGAGCAGCGGCCCGACACCTGCCGCCTGCACCCGCAGAAGAAGAGCCCGCGGGTGGGTTACTGCGCTTTTGGGGCCAAGGGGCTCTGAGCGTTTTCGTCACAGGGGCAGGTCACCCACCGCCAGCGTGCGCTTCAGCAGCGCTTCGCGCCCCTGGGCGCGGATGTCGGCGCGGCGCAGGTCCTGCACCGGCACCTCGGGCGGAATTTCCCCGTTCACGCGGTGCGCCGCGTCAGCCCCGGCCACACGGGGGCTGTGCAGCACCGGGTCTGCGGGGGCGGCCTGCACCGCCTGGGTTTCATCGATGGCCGAAAACTCGCCTGCTGCGGGGGCGGCCCAGGCGGACGCGGTGGTCATCAGCAAGGTCAACGAGGCCAGCGACGCTGCGCGCAAGACCAGGGGACGGCGGGAGGGGTGGGACATGGTGCATTTCCTTTCAGTGAGGCCGCGGTGGCCGCGGGGTTGAACATCCCGTTGGGGATGACTGAATGGTCTTGCAGCCGCCTGTTTCAAGGGTTTCGGGTGGGTGTCGAAGCGTCGCGGCGCGTGTCGTTTTGTTTCAGCGTCGGGCCGCCTACACTGCACCCCCCATGGACACTCAACCCAACAACCCCCTGCACGGCGTCACGCTGGAAGCCATGCTCACCGCCCTGGTGGCCCACCACGGCTGGGACGGGCTGGCGCAGCGCGTGCCCATCCGCTGCTTCTCGCTGGACCCCAGCATCAAGTCCAGCCTCACGTTCCTGCGCAAAACGCCCTGGGCTCGGGCCAAGGTGGAAACGGCCTATGTGTTCATGCTGCGCAACCAGCGC
>DASUON010000472.1:0-10953 GCA_036276615.1 Burkholderiaceae bacterium | reverse complement strand
TATTGCCGAGCAGCATGCCGTCACCTTCGCAGGCGGGCTGGCTTGCGAAGGTCTCAAACCCGTGGTGGCCATTTACTCCACCTTCTTGCAGCGGGCCTACGACCAGCTCATCCACGACGTGGCGCTGCAAAACCTGCCGGTCGTGTTTGCGCTGGACCGCGCGGGGCTGGTGGGGGCCGATGGCGCCACCCATGCGGGGGCTTACGACATCGCATTCCTGCGCTGCATTCCCAACATGGCGGTGGCGTGCCCGGCCGATGAAGCCGAATGCCGAGCCTTGCTGACCACCGCTTACCAGCAAAACCAGCCGGTGGCGGTGCGTTACCCCCGCGGCACCGGGCCTGGTGTGGCGGTGCCTTCACACCTGGAGCCCTTGCCGTTTGGCAAGGGTGAGGTGCGTCGGCACGGAAAGTCCATCGCGTTGTTGGCTTTTGGAACCTTGCTGGCCCCCGCCTTGGCCGTGGGCGAGGCCTTGGACGCCACGGTGGTCAACATGCGCTGGGCCAAACCCTTGGACCTGGAGCTGTTGCGTCAGGTGGCCCAAGACCATGCCGAGCTGGTCACGCTGGAAGAAGGCTGTGTGATGGGCGGGGCAGGTTCCGCCGTGTTGGAAGCCCTGCAAGCCCTGGGCCTGCCACGGCGTGTGTTGTCGTTGGGCCTGACCGATGAGTTCATTGACCATGGTGACCCGGTCAAGTTGCTCGCGTTGCAGGGTTTGGATGCCGCGGGCATCCAAGCCTCCATTGAACGCTGGCGCACCTGAGCCCATTTTTCCAAGCTTGCAGGAAGCTGAAGGGGCCTTTCCCTTCAAGGGAAAACCCGGGCATTCCGCTCGGGGGGCGTTCCTACAATGACCCGGACTGCTCAGTCTCCGCACCCCGCCTCGAAGCGACGTTGCGGATGTGTTTCATAACCACGGAGTCAACCCCTATGGATCGTCGTTCCCTCATCAAACACGCTGGCATTGCCGGTGTGCTGGCTGCCGGTGCAGCCCCTGCCGTGCACGCCCAGGCGGCCATCCGCTGGCGCTTGGCCTCCAGCTTCCCCAAGGCGCTGGACACCATCTTTGGCGCTGCGGACGTGTTTGCCAAGCAGGTCAAGGCCATGTCGGGCGGCAAGTTCGAAGTGTCGGTGCACCCCGGCGGTGAGCTGATGCCCGCGTTCGGTGTGGTGGATGGCGTGCAGCAGGGCACGGTGGAAATGGCCCACACTGCCCCGTACTACTTCTTTGGCAAGGACGACACCTTTGCCCTGGGCACGGCCATTCCCTTTGGCCTGAACAGCCGTCAGCTGACCGCCTGGTATTACGACGGCAACGGCCTCAAGCTGTTCCGCGAGTTCTACGACCAATACAACATCGTCAACTTCCCTGGCGGCAACACGGGGGCCCAGATGGGCGGCTGGTACCGCAAGGAGATCAAGACCCTGGCCGACATCAAGGGCATGAAGATGCGCATTGGTGGCTTTGCGGGCAAGGTGTTCTCGGCCATGGGCGGGGTGCCGCAGAACATTCCGGGCGGGGAGATCTACCAGGCCCTGGAAAAAGGCACCATCGACGCCACCGAATGGGTGGGGCCGTACGACGACGAAAAGCTGGGCTTTTACAAAGTGGCCAAGAACTACTACTACCCCGGCTGGTGGGAAGGTGGTGCTCAGCTCGACTTCTACATCAACAAAAAAGCGTTCAACGACCTGTCGCCCGAGAACAAGGCCATCGTGGAGTGCGCTGCGTCCCACGCCCACACCACCATGCAGGCCATGTACGACGCCCGCAACCCAGCTGCACTCAAGCGCTTGGTGGCCGGTGGTGCCAAGGTGTTGCCGTTCCCCAAAGTGGTGATGGACGAGGCCTTCAAGCAAGCCATGGCGCTGTACGACGACCTGAGCGCCAAGAACCCCAACTGGAAAAAGATCTACAGCGACTACGCGGCCTTCCGCAAAGACCAGAACCTGTGGTTCCGCTTCACCGAAGCCCAGTTCGACCGTTTCATGCAGAGCGCCAAGCTCTGACCGTAAGCGGTATTGCACTGCTCAAAGGGCCCCGCGCAGGCGGGGTTTTTTGTGCCCGAACGGGTCATTTGTCGTCAGTCTTTTCTCAGCTTCTTCGCTCTAGACTGCGCACTTTTTTGTCCATTTGGAGGCTCCATGTCCTCGCTGTTAAACCTCTCTCGCCTCATTGACGGGCTCACGGATCGTGTGGGTCGATTGATGATGTGGCTGATTCTCGCCACCACCCTCATCAGCGCAGGCAATGCGATTTTTCGCAAGATTTTCAACAACAGCTCCAACGCCATGCTGGAGATCCAGTGGTACCTGTTTGCCGCAGTGTTCATGCTGGGTTCGGGTTACGCGTTCTTGAAGAACGCCCACGTGCGCATTGACTTCGTCTCCAGCAAGTTCAGTGCGCGGGGTCGCAACATCGTGGACGTGGCGGGCATCCTGCTGTTTGTGTTCCCGCTGTGCTTCTTGATGGTCAAGCTCAGTTGGCCTGTGTTTGCCAATGCCTGGGAGTCGGGTGAGGTGTCCTCCAACGCTGGGGGCCTGATTCGCTGGCCGGTGTACCTGCTCATCCCCGCGGGCTTTGTGATGCTGGCCGTGCAGTCGGTGTCCGAGTTGATCAAGCGGCTGGCTTTCCTGACTGGCGCGGGTCCCGATCCGCTCTCTCATGAGGAGCCATCGGATGAAGAAAAACTGGCCCAGGCCCTGCTGGAAGAACAGCAATCGGGTGCAACGCCTGCCGCCAAGGTGAACTGACATGATCGAATTTCTCACTGCCAATTTCGTGCCGCTGATGTTCAGCGGTCTGCTGGTGTTCCTGCTGAGTGGCTTTCCCGTGGCATTTGCCTTGGCGGCCACCGGGCTGTTCTTTGGTTTTGTGGGGATGGAACTGAACCTGTTCCCCTCCAACCTGTTCCAGGCCCTGCCGCTGCGGGTGTTCGGCATCATGCAGAACGACACCCTGCTGGCCATTCCATTCTTCACGTTCATGGGCATCATCCTGGAACGCAGCCGAATGGCCGAAGACCTGTTGGAAACGGTGGGTCAGGTGTTTGGTCCGGTGCGTGGCGGCTTGGCCGTGGCCGTGATCCTGGTGGGTGCGCTGCTGGCTGCTACCACGGGCGTGGTGGCCGCGGCGGTCATTTCCATGGGGCTGATTTCGCTGCCCATCATGCTGCGTTATGGCTACAACCGCACCATTGCCACGGGGACCATCACCGCGTCGGGCACACTGGCGCAGGCCATCCCGCCTTCGCTGGTGCTGATCGTGCTGGCCGACCAGTTGGGCCGCTCGGTGGGTGACATGTATGCCGGCGGTCTGATTCCCGGGTTGCTGCTGGTGGGGCTGTATTTGGTCTTCATTGCGGTGGTGGCCATTGTCAAACCCGACTGGGTGCCCGCCTTGCCTGCCGAGGCGCGCATCTACAACGAACCCAATGGGGCCAGCGGTCACCGTTCCTTGGGGCTGTTGATGGTGGTTTGCGCAGCCGCTGGCTACAGCTGGTCACAGGTGCATGACAGCATCATCAGCCCCTGGATCGGGCGGGAAATGCCCGCCGCGGGCGATGAAATCCTCATCATGTCCATCACCGTGGCGTCGTTCCTGGCGCTGGCGCTGGCCATCGTCAACCGAGTGCTGCGCATCGGCTTGCTGTCCCGGTTGGCCGAGCAGGTCACCTTTGTGCTCATTCCACCCCTGGTGCTGATTTTCCTGGTGCTGGGCACCATTTTCCTGGGCATTGCCACCCCCACCGAAGGCGGGGCCATGGGGGCGCTGGGCGCACTCATCATGGCCGGGTCACGCGGGCGGCTGAGCTTCAGCTTGATGCATCAGGCCATGGAGAACACCACCAAGCTGGCCATTTTTGTGCTGTTCATCCTGATCGGCTCCACCGCGTTCAGCTTCACCTTCAATGCGGCCGATGGCCACATCTGGGTGGAACACCTGTTCGACAAGATGCCTGGCGGGCAATTGGGCTTTTTGCTGGTGGTCAACGTGCTGGTGTTCGTGCTGGGCATGTTCATCGACTTCTTTGAAATCGCCTTCATCGTCATCCCGCTGCTGGCCCCGGTGGCCGAGAAGATGGGCATTGACCTGATCTGGTTCGGCATCATCCTGGCGATGAACCTGCAAACCTCGTTCCTGACGCCTCCGTTTGGTTTTGCCTTGTTCTACCTGCGCAGCGTGGCCGCCCGCAACGACTACACCGATGCGGTGACCAAGCAGCGCATCCCCGCGGTGACCACGGCACAGATCTACAAGGGCTCCATCGCCTTCATCGTGCTGCAGCTCATCATGGTGGCCGCGGTCATTGCGTATCCGGGGTTGGTGACGGGCAACCTGGAGAAGGCGGTTCAGGTGGATCAGGCCACCGTGGACAACATGTTGAACAACATGTCTGACTTGCAGGCGGATGAACCGGCTCCCGAGGAAAACGCGGAAGATGCCAGCAAAGCGAGTGATTCGGAGCCAGAAGACCCCATGAAGGCGCTTGAAGAGGCCAGCAAAGGCAAGCCCTGAGGCGACACGAGGTGGATGTTTTGCTATGTTTTTCATGGCAAAACATCCAATCATAAAAAGCGCTAAGGCCTGAAATTACTTCAAACTTTTTGATTGCTTCTCCGGCCCACATGCCGGTGCTGGGGCCGCATGGCCCCATTTCGATGAAGGAGACCGCTTGAACCCGACCTCGATTCAGATCGTGGCCGCCGTGCTGTTTGCACTGGCGCTGATCCACACGTTTTCCACCAAGTTCTTTGAGCACCTGGCCCACACCCGACCCGCCCATGCGGGGGTGTGGCACCTGTTGGCCGAGGTGGAAATCGTTTTTGGTGTCTGGGGCATGGTCTTCATGGTCGCCATGGGTTTCATGCTGGGTTTTGAGGAGGCCACTCGCTACCTCGACACCCGCAATTTCACCGAGCCGCTGTTTGTGTTTGCCATCATGGTCGTGGCGGCCAGCAAGCCCGTGTTGCAGGTGTCGTCCATGGCGGTGCAGGGTGTGGTCAGGCTCATGCCGCTCAACCGCAACATGGCCTTTTTCTTTGTGGCGCTGTCGGTGGTGCCCCTGTTGGGCTCCTTCATCACCGAGCCTGCTGCCATGACCTTGGCGGCCTTGTTGATGAAGGACACCATTTTTGCCAAGGCCTCGCGCCGATTGCAGTACGGAGCGCTGGGTGTGTTGTTTGTCAACGTTTCCATTGGTGGCACCCTCACCCCGTTTGCTGCGCCGCCGGTGCTGATGGTCGCCACCAAATGGAATCTGGACATCGTTTACATGCTCACCCATGTGGGCTGGAAGGCCGCCGTCGCGGTGTTCATCAATGCCGCAGTGCTGACGGCTTTGTTTGCGACTGAACTCAAACGCTTCAAGCTGGCCACGCAGTCGCCCTACAGCGGTGTGCCCGCTTGGATGGTGGGGGGGCATGTGCTGTTTCTCGTGGGCATCGTGGTGTTTGCCCACCACCCCGCGGCATTCGTGGCCATCTTCCTCCTGTTCATGGGGGTGGCCCAGGCCTATCCGGCATTCCAGGAGAATCGCCTGATCCTGCGCGAAGGCTTGCTGGTGGCCTTCTTCTTGGGCGGACTGGTGGTGTTGGGGGGCATGCAGCAGTGGTGGCTGCAACCCCTGCTGATGAAGATGAACGACACCACGGTGTACTTCGGAGCCACGGCGCTGACCGCCATCACCGACAATGCGGCGTTGACTTATTTGGCCTCGCTGGTGGACGGGCTGACCCCCGAGTTCAAGTATGCGGTGCTGACCGGAGCGGTCACGGGTGGGGGGCTGACCATCATCGCCAACGCACCCAACCCGGCGGGTGCCTCCATTCTGAAGAGCACGTTTCACGAGGGGGCCATTTCCCCGCTCAGCCTGATCCTGGGTGCTTTGGGTCCCACCGTGGTGGCCATCTTGTGCTTCCGCCTGCTGCCTGCTTGATGCGCGCAACGCGGGGCATGTCATTCACACACTTGTCGTCATGCACATGCAAATTGAACTGAAGCTTCTGGACGAGCGCTTGCGCGACAACCTGCCCACCTATGCCACGCCGGGCAGCGCGGGGCTGGACTTGCGGGCCTGCCTGACGGAGCCGCTGACCCTGCTGCCCAACGCCTGGCAGCTGGTGCCCACCGGCATGTCCATCCACCTCAAAGATCCTGGCTACGCGGCCATGATCCTGCCGCGCTCAGGCTTGGGGCACAAACATGGCATTGTGCTGGGCAACCTGGTGGGCCTGATCGACAGCGATTACCAGGGGCAGCTGATGGTCAGTGCCTGGAACCGCAGCGACGTGCCTTACACCTTGCAACCCATGGAGCGTCTGGCCCAACTGGTGGTGGTGCCGGTGGTTCAGGCCAGCTTCAAGCTGGTGGAGTCGTTTGAGGGTGCCAGCCAGCGCGGTGAGGGCGGCTACGGCTCCACAGGCGTGGCCTGAGTTGCCGCCAGGGAAAGTCCTGGCGGGGCGGGCGGGCTGCGCTCAGTGCAAGTGCTGGTGACCGGCAGGGCCTGTGGCGTCGGTGTCAGCCGGGCCTTGCAGGCGGAAGAAGCCCGTGCCCAGGGTGCCCTTGCCGATTTCGTCCACGGAGGCTTCCCGCACCGCGTGCACCTTCAGGTCCAGGCGGATGGCAATGCCCGCCAGGGGGTGGTTGGCGTCCAGGATCACATGCTCCGGGTAGATTTCCGACACAAAGTACAGCAGGTCGGTGGGAGCGGACGGGTTGCAGCCCGGGGGCAGGCCTTCAAAGGCCATGCCTTCTTCCAGCTCGGCGGGGAACAGGGTGCGGGGCTCCAGGAACACCAGTTGCTCGTGGTAGTCGCCAAAGGCTTGCTCCGGCTCCAGGTGCAGTTCCATTTCGTCACCGACTTGGTGGCCTTGCAGGGCGGCTTCGATTTTGTCCAGGAGGTCTTCGCCACCCACCAAAAATTCGACCGGTTCGTCCAGGGTGTCCAGCACTTCGCCCAGGGTGTCTTTCAGCGTCCAGGTCAGGGCAACGACGCATTGCTCGGAGATTTTCATCGGACAATTGTCCCATGAGCCAAGCCAACACCCCTTCCCGCCCCCGTGCGCCGTCTGGCGTGTCACCCTCTGCGGTGGATGTGCCGCAAACCTTGCTGGGAGGGCTGTCGGCCACCCAGTTCATGCGTCGGTACTGGCAGAAAAAGCCCTTGCTCGTGCGCCAGGCTGTGCCCGGGTTTCAGCCCCTGCTCAGCCGCGCCGAGTTGTTTGCGCTGGCGCAGCGCGATGATGTGGAGTCCCGTCTGGTGGTGCAAACCCGTTTCCAGGCCGCGGCCACGCCGGGTGGCCGCAAGCGCCGTGGGGCCACAGACCCGGGGTGGACCTTGGGCCATGGTCCGTTTGCCAAGACGGCGTTCCCCGCGCAAAGCCAGGCCGGGTGGACCTTGCTGGTGCAAGGCGTTGACCTGCACCACGACGGGGTGCATGCCCTGATGAACCGCTTCCGTTTTGTGCCCGATGCCCGTCTGGACGACCTGATGATTTCCTGGGCCAGCGAGCAGGGTGGGGTGGGGCCCCATTTCGACAGCTACGACGTGTTCCTGCTGCAGGCCGCCGGGCGGCGGCGCTGGCGCATCGGTCGGCAGAAAGACCCGGCCTTGCAGCCCGACGTGCCGCTGAAAATCCTCACCAACTTCGAACCCGAGGAAGAGCACGTGCTGGAGCCGGGCGACATGCTCTACCTGCCCCCGGGCTGGGCCCACGACGGCATTGCCGAAGACACCGGCTGCATGACCTACTCCATTGGGTTCCGCGTGCCGCAGCGTGCCGCCCTGGCGGGCGAGTTGCTGTTGCGCATGACCGATGTGTACGAAGACGACACGCTGTACCGTGACGCTGCGCAGCCCGCCACCACCACACCGGCGGCCATCCCACCCACCTTGCAAGCCTTTGCCCGTGAGGCCTTGGAGCGCATGTTGTCCGAGCGCGATGCCCTGGCCAGTGCGCTGGGCGAGGTGATGACCGAGCCCAAGCCCAAGGTGTGGTTCGAAGAATGTGAAACGCCCTGGCGGGCGGGGGGGGCGGTTCAGCTGGATCGGCGCACCCGCATGATGTACGACGACCGCCACGTGTACATCAACGGTGACAGCTTTCGCGCCGGTGGGGCGGATGCCCGCCTGATGCGCCAGTTGGCCGATGGACGTGCGTTGTCGGCCACCCAGGTGGCCAAGGCCAGCGCCCAGGCGCAAGAGTTGATGGCGGAGTGGCTCTGCGCCGGTTGGCTGCACCAGTCATGAACGCAGAAACCGGGGCTTCGGACGCTGCGCTGCCACCGCACGGTCGCCTGGAAGGGCGCTCGTCGTTTGATGCGATGCTGCGCTGGGCGTTGGCCCATGGCCCGCAACAACCCCAGGCGGTGTGGTGGTGGTGTGACGCCGATTTTGCCGATTGGCCTCTGGGGGAGCGCGGGGTGATTGAGGCCCTGCAGGCATGGGCCGCGGGCGGGCGGCGGTTGCGGTTGCTGGCGCACGACTACCGCACCTTGCAGCGTGTCCATCCCCGCTTTGTGGCCTGGCGTCAGACCTGGGACCACCTGGTGGAGGCGAGGGCTTGCCGCCACCTGGCGGCATCGGACACGCCGTCGGTGATGTGGTCGGGGGACTGGGCTTTCCAGCGCCTGGATGTGGAGCGCGGGGTGGCGGTGTGTGGGGATGACGTCGGCTTGCGCACCCGCCTGGGACAATCCTTGGATGCGCTGTGGGCTCGATCGTCACCCGCGTTTCCGGCATCCACCCTCGGACTGTGACTTTTGACCGAAAACCCGGAAATTGATCAGGGTTTTTTCTCTTGACAAGTCAGAAATGTGTCAGTTTTTGAGTAGAATCCCGCGAGCCGACTTGCTCGGTTCGACCGCTTGGCTCCCCTGCGCAGGGGGCCTTGTCACCTCCATTGGACTCACACTCGAACGACATGACCAAAACTGCTCTGCTGGCTGCCCTGATTGCCGCCGCCGCCCTGACCGCCTGTGGCAAAAAAGAAGAAGCCGCTCCTGCTCCCGCACCGGCTCCCGCTGCTGCCCCCGCTCCTGCTGCTGAAGCACCTGCCGCTGCCCCCGCAGCTGCTGCTCCTGCCGCCGCTCCCGCTGCCGAAGCACCTGCTGCTGCTCCCGCCGCTGCCGCTCCGGCCGCCGAGCAAAAGCCCGAAGAAAAGAAGCAGTGATCGCCTGATTGGCGTTCAGCTGAACAAAAAGCCGCTGCTTGCAGCGGCTTTTTTCATGGCGGGGTCAAACGAGACACCCGCCAGGGGTCATTGAAGGTCGGCGGCCAGCAACTGCAGGATGCGCTGGACCGAAGCCGAGTTTTCGCTGCTGCCTTGGGCGTTGAGCACGGTCACGCGGGTCAAACGGTCGCTGCCTTGCAACTGCACCCGGTACTGCGCGGGTTTGGCTTCGTTCTTGCTGGCACCGAACAGTTTGCCAAAGAAGCCCGGCTCCTTGTCGTTGGCCACCGGCTCCACGTAACGCACGAAGTAGATGCCTTTGGTGCGGTCGCGGTCTTCCACGGTGAATCCGCTGCGGTCAAGCGCCACGCCCACACGGCGCCAGGCGCGATCAAAGCTCTCTTCCAGCTCCACGGCTGCGTTGGCGGTTCCTTCGGATACCACCTTGGCCTTGGGGGGCGCGGCGGGTGAGCTGGCTTGTGCTTTGGCCGCTTGTTCCGACACGCCCAGCTTGACCATGAGGCGGCGCAGGAATTCGGCTTCCAAAGAAGCATCGGCCGGGCGCGGTTGCCAGATGGTCTGGTCCTTGCGGCTGTCGGAGTAGACCTCGATCATGCCGCGGTGGCTGATGTAGATCTCGGTCTCGCCGTTGGCGTTGCGTTCAAGCCGGGTGCGGAACTTGTCGCGCTCACCGGTGGAGTACAGGCTGTCGAGCAGCTTGCCCAGGGTGTTGCGGATGAAGTCCTGGGGCAGCTTGGCGCGGTTCTCGGCCCAGTCGGTTTCGATCAGGCCCAGTCGCTCCTGGTCGACCACCAGCACAAAGCCGTTTTCCTGCCAGAAGTCCCGCAGGGGTTGCCAGAGCTTTTCCGCCGGGCGCTTGACCACCAGCCAGCGCTCGTTGCCGGCGCGTTCAATCCGCACGTCGCCAATCTCGCTGGCCGCCGTGGCCACCGTGTTCTGGGGCACGCTGGCCTGGTAACCCGTGGCGGTGACCACGGTGCCGGGAACGGCAAAGCGGGTGTCGCGGTTCAGTTGGGTCAGGTCCGGGGGGATTTCCAGCGCATTGGTGCGTTTGGCGCTGGTGTAGTCCACCTTCTCGTCCTGAAAGGTCGAGCAGGCGGCGACGCTGGCCAGGCAGGCCAGCGCCACACTGCGCCGAGCCAGCGTGGACAGGGACGAAGCCAACTGAGGTTGAACGTTGCTCATGGGGGTGGCGTCGCGGTGGACGGCTGAACAGGTTGGAGGGGAGTGCAGAGGGCGCCGGGCGGGCGTCAGGCCAGCAGGCCGACGGCCTTCAGGGCGTTTTCCACCACGGGGGCGTTGGCCGGTTCCAGCGGGGTCATGGGCAGGCGCAGGGTGGGGCCGCACAGGCCCAAGCGGTGCATGGCCCACTTGACAGGGATGGGGTTGGCTTCCACGAACAGGTGCTTGTGGATGGGCAGCAGTTCCAACTGGATGGCCATGGCCTTGGCGGCGTCACCGGCGATGGCGGCCACGCACATCTCGTGCATCAGCCGCGGCGCGATGTTGGCGGACACGCTGATGTTGCCTTGGCCGCCGCACAGCATCAGGGCCACGGAGGTGGCGTCGTCACCCGAATAGATGGCGAAGCCCTTGGGTGCTTCCTTGATGAGCCACTGCGCACGCTCGATGTTGCCTGTGGCTTCCTTGATGCCGACGATGCCGGGCACCTGGGCCAGGCGCAGCACGGTGGCGTGCTGCATGTCGGCCACGCTGCGGCCCGGCACGTTGTACAGGACGATGGGCAGGTCGCCCGTG
>DASUON010000471.1:0-10710 GCA_036276615.1 Burkholderiaceae bacterium | reverse complement strand
GGGCAGTGCACAGGCGTCGGGGACCCCCCCGGCGATTCAGGATTGGCGTCAGGCCAACGACACGGTGGGGCAGTTCCCTCGGGGGCACGCGGATGTGGTGCGCTGGGAGGCGGCACAGCCGTCTGCCGAGAAAGCACCGATGCCGTCCAACGGAAGCGGACAACCGGTCTGGTCGCTGCCCACGGCGGCACAGGCCGTGCGGTCGGCTTGGCAGGCCCACCCGGAGCTGGGCCGTCCGTTGGCGCACTTGGGCGCGGCTTCGGCGGGGCTCATGGCCGAGGGTGACATGGAAACCTTGGACCCAGGCTTGCAGCGACGGGTGCACCACGCGGACGACGTGCTGGCCATCGCCGTCCAGGCACGCAAGGCATGGATTGATGCCGTGGCGGCACGGCAAAAGCAGACCGCTTTGTTCGATGCCCTGACCGCTGCCGAAGCCGCCGCCGAACTGGGACAGCGCATGGTGAGTGTGGGCCATTGGAATCGCCTCCAGCAGTCCAAATGGGCATTGGCCTTGTCCGCGGCTCGCATGGCGGTGCAGCAGGCGCAGTTGGAGGCCAGGCAGGCTGAACGAAGCTTGTTGACCACCCTGCGCGTGTCCGCGATGGAGGGGCGGGTTGACCTGCCCAACCGCCTGCCCGACGTGGCACCTCAGCCCATGTCCCGCGAAGAATTTGCACAACGCTTGGCGTCCATTGCGCAGCAGTTGCCCGTCACCGAACGGCAGTGGGTGGGGGTGCGGGGCGAAATGGCTTTTGATGTCCATCGCGCCAGCCATGCGATTCACGCGGCCCTTCGGGATGACGTGCTCAAGCAACGTGAGCGGGTGAGCGAGGAGACCTTGCTTCGCTACAACGGCATGTTGGAAAGCGTTTGGGGGCTGCTGGCCGATGTGGAGGTTCGGATGCAGGCCGTGGTGGCCACCATCGCCGCCCAGCGCGATGCACTGTGGGCCGAAGCCGACCTGGAATGGGTGCTCCAAGGTGGACAGCCCCAAGCCTTTGTGGCGGTGGGGGGCGCACGCATGGCATCCCCCAACGCAACCTCTGCCCATTGACGAACAGGACCCCCAGACCATGAACCCCTCCATTCCCTCCCGACGCCAGTTTTTTGCTGGTGCTGCCGCATCGGTGGCGGGCCTGACCGTGGCCCGTGCGGCGCTGGCCGCTTTGCCCGAGCCCGTCATCCAGACCTCCGCGGCCACCGCGCCTCCGTTGATGCCGAGCACGGGGCATCCCTACAACCCGGTGGTGACGCTCAACGGCTGGACCTTGCCTTGGCGCATGAACAACGGTGTCAAAGAGTTTCACTTGGTGGCCGAACCGGTGGTGCGCGAGGTGGCCCCGGGTTTTGTGGTCAACATGTGGGGCTACAACGGGCAGAGTCCCGGCCCCACCATCGAGGTGGTGGAGGGCGACCGGGTGCGCATGTTCGTCACCAACAAGCTGCCCGAACCCACCACCGTTCATTGGCACGGGCAACGCCTGCCTGCGGGCATGGACGGTGTGGCCGGACTGACCCAGCCGGTGATACCCGCAGGAAAGACCTTTGTGTACGAGTTCGTGGCCCGGCGTCCGGGCACCTTCATGTACCACCCCCATGCCGACGAAATGACGCAGATGGCCATGGGCATGCACGGCTTTTGGGTCACCCACCCCAAGACCAAGCACCCCCTGATCAGCCAAGTCGATCGCGACTACTGCTTTTTGCTCAATGCCTTCGATGTGGAGCCGGGCACCCGCACGCCCAAGGTCAACACCATGACCGACTTCAACATCTGGTGCTGGAACAGCCGGGTGTTCCCGGGCATTGATTCGCTCAACGTGCGGCTCAACGACCGCGTCCGCATCCGCATGGGCAACCTGACCATGACCAACCACCCCATTCACCTGCATGGCCATGAGTTCGAGATCACCGGAACCGACGGGGGCCCCATTCCCTTGGGGGCGCGCTGGCCCGAAGTCACCGCCGACCTGGGGGTGGGGCAGATGAGGCAGATCGAGTTCGTGGCCAGCGAGGAGGGCGATTGGGCCTTGCATTGCCACAAGAGCCATCACACCATGAACGCCATGGGCCACGACGTGCCCACCCTGATCGGGGTGGACCACCGGGGGCTGGTGGGCAAGATTCAGAAGGTGATTCCCGACTACATGCTGATGGGTGAACGCGGCATGGAGGACATGGCCCACATGGAGATGCCCATTCCGGACAACACCGTCCCCATGATGACGGGGCAAGGGCAGTTTGGCCCCATTGCCATGGGCGGCATGCTCAGTGTGCTCAAGGTGCGCAAAGACCAAAAGCCCGGCGACCATGCCAATCCGGGGGACTATGCCTTTCCGTCGGGCACCGTGGCGCATGAATGGGGTGGGTCGTTGCCGGAACCCACGCGCCCTTCAACCGCACAACCCACAACCCCGGCAAACGCCCGGGCCGTTCAACCCAAAGACCACCATGCACATTGACATCTTCCGACCCTCACCCATGAACCTCTCATGCAAAGCAGTCGCGGGGCTTCTGACCCTGTTGGCGTTGACACAGGCCGATGTGGCCTGGGCAGGGGGCAACCACACCGGTGGCCATGGCACCGAAGGCACGGCCATTGGTCAGCCCGGTGTGGCCCACAAGGTGACCCGCACCATCACCGTGGAAATGCGTGATGACATGCGATACACACCTTCGAGCATCCGGGTTCGGCAGGGTGAAACGGTCCGGTTCATCGTCAAGAACCTCGGGCAAGCCAAACACGAAATGAGCCTGGGAACCGAGCAAGAGTTGCTGGAGCACCTGGAATTGATGAAAAAGTTCCCGGACATGGAGCACGACGAGCCCAGCAAGGTGACGCTGGCCCCGGGCAAGCAAGGCCAAATCGTGTGGCACTTCACCCGGGCCGGGGCGGTGCATTTCGGCTGTCTCATGCCCGGGCATTACGAGGTGGGCATGAAGGGAACCGTCCAGGTCAGCAAGAAGTAAACCGATTCATCCCAGAAGGAGTCAGCGTCATGCCAAGTCATGAGTTTTCTCAGTCAACCAACAGGCGCCAGCTGTTGCTGGCTTCTTTGGCGGTGGGGGTTGCGCCCTTGGCTGCCCTGGCCGCCCAAGGCACGGCACCGGCTTTGCAGGTCTGGAAAGACCCCCATTGCGGTTGTTGCAAGGACTGGGTTGCGCACATGGAGCGCGAGGGCTTTGTGGTCTCGGTCAAGGAACAGGGCAACAACGCCGTGCGAGCCCGTTTGGGCATGCCCCAAAAGTACGCGTCGTGCCACACCGCGGTGGTGCAAGGTTATGTGATCGAGGGCCATGTGCCCGCCGCCGATGTCCTGCGGTTGCTCAAGGACAAACCACCAGCCCTGGGGTTGGCGGTACCGGGCATGCCCATTGGATCTCCCGGCATGGATGGTCCCGCCTATGGCGGTCGCCACGATGCATACCAGGTGTTGCTGATTCAAAAAGACGGATCAGCGCAGGTTTTCAACTCTTACGCTTGAACACATGAAACGTCATTCACTCATCTTGGCCTTGGCCACCGCATGGATTGCCCTGACCCTGCCCGTCCAAAGCGGGGCTCAGCCGGTGGCAGACCCCAGCGCCATGGACACGGCTTCCGCGGTGCCGTTGACCGACGGCGAGGTCAAGAAGGTCGACACGAACACCGGAAAAATCACCATCAAACACGGTGACATCAAGCACCTGGACATGCCGGGCATGACCATGGTGTTCACCGTCAAAGACAAGGGGATTCTGGCCAACGTCCAACCCGGCGACAAGGTCAAGTTCCAGGTTGTGACCGAGGGCGGCAAGATGGTGGTGACCCAGTTGCTGCCCGCTTCGCCGCCCCGCTGAGTCCTTGCACTTTGCGGGTTGGCTTCAGCCCGCGGGCCTCAGTGGCCCAGGATCTTGGACAGGAAGTCGCGGCTGCGCTCGTTTTGCGGGTGGTTGAAGAACTCGTGCGGCGTGTTCTGCTCGACGATCTGGCCTTGATCCATGAAGATCACACGGTCGGCCACGGCCTTGGCAAAGCCCATTTCGTGGGTGACGCAGATCATGGTGATGCCCTGGTTGGCCATCTCGATCATCACGTCCAGCACTTCCTTGATCATTTCAGGGTCGAGCGCCGAGGTGGGCTCGTCGAACAGCATGATCTTGGGCTTGAGGCACAGCGCCCGGGCAATGGCCACACGCTGCTGCTGGCCGCCGGACAGTTGCAGCGGGTACTTGTGGGCCTGTTCGGCAATGCGCACGCGCTTGAGCTGCGCCATGGCCCGTTCTTCGGCCTCTTTCTTGGGCACCTTGCCCACCCACATGGGCGACAGCGTCAGGTTTTCCAGCACGGTGAGGTGGGGGAACAGGTTGAACTGCTGGAACACCATGCCCACGTCCTTGCGGACCTGGTCGATGGCCTTCACGTCGTCGGTCAGTTCAATGCCGTCCACCTTGAGGGTGCCTTGCTGGTGTTCTTCCAGGCGGTTGATGCAACGGATCATGGTGGACTTGCCCGAGCCCGAAGGCCCGCACACCACAATGCGTTCGCCCTTGGCCACGGACAGGTCGATGTCGCGCAGCACGTGGAAGTTGTTGCCGTACCACTTGTTGACCTTGTCGAAGGTGATGATGGGTTCAGACATGTTGTATTCCTATCAACGGAGCTTGCTTTTATTGACTTGTTTTTCGACCCACAGGCTGTAGCGAGACATCGAGAAGCAGAACGCGAAGTAGATAAGGGCGATGAACAGGTAACCCTCGATCTTGTAGGGCCGCCAGTCGGCGTCTGAGTTCAGGGCCAGGCCCATGGAGCCGGTCAGTTCGTACAGGCTGACGATGGTCACCAGCGAGGTGTCCTTGAAGATGGCGATGAAGTTGTTCATGATCCCCGGCACCACCATGGCCAGCGCCTGGGGCAACACGATCTTGAACTGCGTCTGCCAGTAGCTCAGGCCCAGCGTGGCCGCGGCCTCCACCTGTCCCTTGGGAATGGCTTGCAGGCCGCCGCGGATGACTTCGGCCATGTAGGCCGCCGCAAACAGCGTGATGCCAGCCAGCACCCGGATCAGCACATCCACTGTTGAGGGAATATGCCACTTCCAAAAAACGAGATTAATTGTGAATCCACCAGTTGGCATGAACAGCGGGAACATGAACGAGGCCATGAACAGCACCGAAATCAGCGGCACGCCCCGGATCAGCTCCACGTAGATGGTGCAGAAGGTGCGGATGGCGGGCAACTTGGAACGCCGCCCCAGCGCCACCACCAGCGCGATGGGGAAGGCCATCACGATGGACAGGCTGGCCAGCAGGATGGTCAGCGGCAGGCCGCCCCAGCGGTCGGTTTCCACTTTGGTCAGGCCCAGCACGCCGCCCGACATCAGCGTGAAGAACGCGGCCAGCACCACCACCCACAGGATGGACAGCCACGGCTTCCAGAACACCCGCATGCAACTGGCCGCCAGCAGGCCCACCATCAGCACGGTGGCCAGCACGGGGCGCCACTGCTCCTCAAACGGGTAGCGGCCCAGCAGGATGAGGCGGTATTTTTCCGCCACCACGCCCCAGCAGGCCCCCACACCGTCGGCATGGCAGGCCTGGGCATCGGGTTTCCATTGGGCAGTGACCAGGGCCCAGGTCAGCAACTGGGGCAGGTACCACAGTAGCAAGCCGCCAATGACCACCGTGCCCAGGGTGGTCTTCCAGTCGGCAAACAGGTTGCGCTGGACCCAGGCCACCGGGCCGTCGGTGCGCACCGGTGCAGGACGTGGCGCAATCGGTTCGAAGGTTTTTGCAGTCATCGTCTCGGACTCCGGTTCAACGTTCCTGGATGGCCGCGCGGGCGTTGTACCAGTTCATCAGCAGCGAGGTGGTCAGCGACGTGGACAGGTAGATGAGCATCACGATGGAAATGCACTCCACTGCGCGCCCTGTCTGGTTGATGGCGGTGTTGGAGATGGACACCACATCCGGGTACCCAATGGCCACCGCCAGCGACGAGTTTTTGGTGAGGTTCAGGAACTGGTTGGTCATGGGCGGGATGATCACGCGCAGGGCCTGCGGCAACATCACCAGCCGCATTTCCTGGCCTTTGCTCAGGCCCAGGGCCGAGGCGGCTTCGCTCTGGCCGCGGGCCACGGACTGGATGCCCGCCCGCACCACTTCGGCCACAAAGGCCGCGGTGTAGATGGTCAGGCCCATCAGCACGGCAATGAACTCAGGCGTCAGGGCCGAGCCGCCTTCCACCGCAAATTCGCCTTTGATGGGGGCGTTGACTTCCATGGGCGCACCACCGGCCACCCAACCCGCCAGGGTGCAGGCCACGACGATGAGCAGGGGCACCCAGAACAGGCTTTGGGGGCGGCCCGTCTGCTCGAAGCGAGCATGCGCCCAGCGGCGGTAGAGCCACACCAGGGCGCCCCCGGCCACCAGACCCCACAAGGCCCACACATGCCCTGCGGCCCACACGGGGGCGGGGAAGTTCAGGCCTCCTTTGCTCAGGAAGAACGGACCGGCCTGCCAGGGCTCCAGCGTGTCGGGCAGCAGCTCGGTCAGCGCCAGGTACCACATCAGCAGTTGCAGCAGCACGGGGATGTTGCGAAACAGCTCCACATAGGCAGAACACAGGCCGCGGATGAGGGCGTTGCGCGAGAACCGGCCCACCCCCAGCAGGGTGCCCAGCACGGTGGTCATGATGATGCCCAGGATGGCCACGCGCAGCGTGTTGCTCAAGCCCACCAACAGGGCCTTGAGGTAGGACTCGGACGAGTCGAACCCGGTGATGCTTTCGCCGATGTCGAACCCGGCGGGCTGGAGCAGGAAGTCAAAACCGCTCTGGATGCCACGCACACGCATGTTCTCCAGGGTGTTGTGCGCCAGGAACCAGACCGCCAGGGCAATGGCAACCAGGGCCACAGCCTGGTACACCAGGCCGCGGAACGCCTGGCTGCGCCAGGACCACGGTGTCTTGGGGGGGGAGGAAGGGGTGGAGGGGGTCACGGGACAGGCACTCCGCCGTTCAAAGGGGAATCAAAAAAAACCGTTCGGGCCTGCCGAGGCAAGACCGAACGGTGGTTTGGGGTGGGTCCGATCAGCGAACCGGGAAGGCGTACATCAGGCCGCCGTTCTTCCACTGGTTGTTGAGGGCGCGGGGCAGGCCCAGGGCGCTCTTGGGACCCACGTTGCGTTCGAAGATTTCGCCGTAGTTGCCGGTGGCTTGCAGGGCGCGCACCATCCAGTCACGGTCCAGGCCCAGGTTCTTGCCGGTGTCTTCGGTGGCACCGGTGATGCGTTGCACCACAGGGTCGGTGCTCTTGGCTTTTTCGGCCAGCACGTTGGCCTGGGTCAGGCCGTACTCTTCCGATTCCACCAGGCCGTAGATCACCCATTTGACGATGGCAAACCACTCGTCGTCACCCCGGCGCACCATGGGGCCCAGGGGTTCCTTGGAGATCAGCTCGGGCAGGATGACGTGTTCGGACGGGTCCTTGGCCACCTTGTTGCGGGTGGAAGCCAGGCCGGAGGCGTCGGTGGTGTAGGCCACGCAACGACCGGAGAAGTAGGCACCTTCAGCGGCTTCCAGCTTCTCGAACACCACGGGCTTGAGGTTCAGGCCATTGGCCTTGGAGTAGTCGGTCATGTTCTTCTCGGTGGTGGTGCCGGATTGCACACACACCGTCTGACCCTTGAGTTGCTTGGCGCTCTTGATCTTGCTCTTGACCGGCACCATGAAGCCTTGACCGTCGTAGTAGGTGACGGCGGTCATGTGCAGGCCCAGTGCGCCGTCGCGGTTCAGGGTGAAGGTGGTGTTGCGGGAGAGCACGTCCACTTCGCCGGATTGCAGGGCGGTGAAGCGCTGCTGGGCGTTCAGGGGCACGTATTTCACCTTCTCGGCGTCACCCAGGGTGGCGGCGGCGATGGCGCGGCAGACGTCCACGTCCAGGCCCGTCCACTTGCCGTTGGAGTCGGCGGCCGAGAAACCGGCCAAGCCCGTGTTCACGCCGCACACCACCTGGCCGCGGGCCTTGATGGCGTCCAGTGTCTTGCCTGCAAACGCGGGGGCGCTGGCCAGGGTGCCGGCGACAGCCATGGCCACAGCGGCCAGTTTGATCGTACGGAAGGACATGAAACAAATCTCCAGAAAGAAGAAAAACACACCGACGGGGGGAAGGCACCGCCTTCGGGCCGTGCCGAACAGCGGCGAACTTTAGCCCTGCACCACTCCGGGGAGCATCGGGGTTTACGCGGCAGTTCCATGCAAGAACTGCATGAAATAACCGCGTCGCTGCACCGTCGATCATCATGAAGCACATCCCGTGCCTTGTGCAGTGCTTGTTCAGGAATTTGTCAGACTTTTCGGCGATGCGACCTGCCTCCGTGCGGTGGCCACGCGGTCGCCGTCGTGACTGGCCCCGTGTTGTGCGCCCGGCCCTTGCTGATTACGCTGCGGAGCCAAACGGCCTTCATTCCACCATCTGGAGACATTGCCCATGGACCACACCGCCGACGCTCATCCGAATCCCGACGCGGGTCTGTCCAAGCCCCAACACTGGCCTGCGCGGTTGCCCCGCAGCATCACCCCGCCGGCCACCTCGCTGTGGCACAACTTGGCCGTCAGTGCGCTGCGCTACCCCGACAAGGCGGCCACGGTGTTCTTGGGGCAGGTGCTCAGCTACCGGCAGTTGCAGCAGCAGGCCGAACGGGTGGCGGCCTGGCTGCATGCCCAAGGGGTCCGGCCCGGCGATCGGGTCATCTTGCTTTTGCAGAACAGCCCGCAGTGGGTGGCGGCGCATTTCGGCATCCTGCGTGCCAATGCGGTGGTGGTCCCGGTCAACCCCATGAACAAGGCGCAGGAACTGCGCCATTACATCACCGACCCCGAGGCCAAGGTGGCCATCGTGGCGGCCGACCTGGCGGCTGAATTGATGCAGGCCAACGCCTCATTGCCCGCGCCGCAACGCCTGAGCCACCTGATGGTGTCCCACTACACCGATGCCCTGGCGCCGCTGCCCGATGGGCAGGACACCGCCGATGCATGGCGGGCCCAACTCCAGGCCCTGGCGGTGCCAACGGCATGGCTCGATTGGCTGGCCCCGCGCCACCCGCTGGCAGCCCTGGCCGCCCACGCAGACCCGGCGGCCCCGGTGAGCCTGAGCGCCTGGACAGACGTTCTGGGCTGCACCCATCCGCTGCCTGAGCACGACCGCCAGCCGTCCGACATGGCCGTGCTGCCCTACACCAGTGGCACCACCGGGCTGCCCAAAGGGTGTGTGCACCCACATGCCAGCGTCATGCACAACGCCGTGGCGGCCAACGTGTGGGGCAATGGCTCGGCGGACAACGTGTCCCTGCTGGTGGTGCCCATGTTCCACATCACGGGCATGGTGTCGGGGGTGCATGCCAGCGTGTACGGGGGCGCCACCATGGTGGTTTTGCCCCGTTGGGACCGGGACCTGGCGGGCCGCTTCATCTCACAGTGGAAGGTGACGCACTGGACCAACATCCCCACCATGGTCATGGACCTGCTGGCCAGCCCGCATTTTTCATCCTACGACCTCAGCAGCCTGGTCTACATCGGTGGGGGCGGAGCGGCCATGCCCCAGGCTGTGGCCCAGCGCCTGCTGGAGCAGTACGGCCTGCGTTATGTGGAAGGTTATGGCCTGACGGAAACGGCCGCCCCCACCCATGCCAACCCGCCCGATCACCCCAAGCAGCAGTGCCTGGGTGTGCCGTTCCTCAGCACCGATGCCCGCATCGTCGACCCCGAGACGCTGGAGGAATTGCCGGTGGGTGAGCAGGGTGAAATCGTGGTGAGCGGCCCCGAGGTGTTCCAAGGCTATTGGCGTCGGCCCGACGCCACCGAACAGGCGTTTTTCGAGCGACAGGGCCGCCGCTACTTCCGCACGGGTGACCTGGGGCACCAGGACGAGGACGGCTACTTTTTCCTGACCGACCGGCTCAAGCGCATGATCAATGCCAGTGGCTTCAAGGTCTGGCCTGCCGAGGTGGAGGCCCTGATGTACCGCCACCCTGCGGTGGCCGAAGCCTGTGTCATCGCCACCCGCGACGCCTACCGCGGTGAAAGCGTCAAGGCGGTGGTGGTGCTGCGCCCCGGTTTCGAGCACCAGGTGACCGAAGAAGACCTGGTGGCCTGGGCCCGCGACCACATGGCGGCCTACAAGTACCCCCGCGTGGTGGAGTTTGCGCACACCCTGCCCAAGAGTGGCAGTGGCAAGGTGATGTGGCGGGTGCTGCAGGACCGCGAGCGCGAGGCTCAGGCGGCGGTGTCTGCCTCTGGTGGAACGATGTCCCGGTAGGCGTGCCAGGTGGCATGCCCAATCACGGGGCCGACGATGATCAGGCCGATGAAGTAGGGCAGCATGCTCAGGCCCACCATCACCGTGATGATGGCCCCCCACAGCAGCATGACGCCCGGGTTCTGGACACAAGCCCTGAGGCTGGTGAGTGCGGCGGACACCGCGTCCACCTGGCGGTCCATGATCATGGGGATGGCGATGACGCTGAGGCTGAAGATCAGCCCGGCAAACACCCCGCCCACCGCCACGTAGGTGGCCACAAAGCCGTAATTTTCGGGGTCCATGAGCTGGCCCAGCGTGTCTTCCATGCCGGGGATGGGGGTGAACGCCACCGCAAACACGATGAGCGACGCGCGTCCCCACAGCATTTCCAGCACCAACAGCACACCGGCAAAAATGCCCATGGCCCCCT
>DASUON010000470.1:0-6113 GCA_036276615.1 Burkholderiaceae bacterium | reverse complement strand
GGCGCAATGCCTGCGCCGTTGTCCGAACGGATCGGCACGGGGCTCTGCTCGGGCGTCGATGCGGCAAAACCAACGGTGGCAAGGAGGCTGAGGGTCAAAACGGCGACAAGGTGGAAGCGGTGGAAACGGCGCATGGGAGTCGGTCAACAAGGTCACGGGGCCTTTTGTGCACACACGCACCACCCAGCCAGGCCCCGCATGCCGGTGATGATGCATGAGTAACACCACCCCACCCGTTGTGTGCCCATTCACCCTCTGCGCGGCCGTCCGTTGCCCTGGTGCAGAAATACTCAAAAACAATAGCAAACACCCCAAATGAAAAAAGTGCCAGAGGCGCTTTTTTCATTCAATCCAGCAGACACTCAATCCGCCATGCCGGGGTTGCCGTCCATGCCCACCAGCTTGGGGGTGTTGATCTTGCGCGGGCTGATGGTCTTGTGGTTCTTGAAGTAGGCCTCCATCACGTCCCAGATGGGGTCGCCCTTGGCGCCTTCGGCCACCGGGGCCCAGCCGGCCACCTTGTACTTCTTGTCGGCGTCGATGGGCTTGCCGTTGAGCATCATGTTGTTGATGCGTTTGCCCGCACCGGCCTTGGGGTCGCAGGTGTATTGCAGGCCCCCCACGCGCACCATGTCGCCACCCTGCTGGTAGTAGGGGTCGGGGTTGAAGAGGTTGTCGCACACGTCTTCCATCACCGTTTTGATGGTCTCGCCGGTCATTTCGGTCAGCGTGCTGGCGGGATAGGTGATGGCCACCTGGTCCATCATCAACTCGCGGGTGATGGCCTGGCCCGGCAGGATGGTGGTGCCCCAGCGGAAGCCGGGGGAGAAGGCCATGTCGGCGCCCTTCACTTCCATCAGTGCATCCACAATGAGCTGGTCCCACGAGCCGTTGAAGTTGCCCCGGCGGTACAGCAGGCCTTCGGAAACGGCCAATGTTTCGTCCAGCTTGGCCTTGAAGGGCGCGCGCACCTTGTCGATGTAGGCCTGCATCTCGGCATCAGCCGGGAGCAGGTTGGCGAACACGGGCAGCAGCTTGTAGCGGAAGTCCTGCACCTTGCCGCCGCGCACGTCGAAGTCGAGCACGCCCAGGAACTTGCTGTTGGAGCCCGCGTTGGTCACCAGCGTCTGGCCCTTGGCGTTTTTCACCACCAGGGGGGCGGGCATGCCGTCGTGGGTGTGGCCGCCCAAAATGGCGTCGATGCCGGTCACGCGCGAGGCCATCTTGATGTCCACGTCCATGCCGTTGTGGCTGATGACGACCACGGCCTGTGCGCCCTTGGCCCGCACCTCGTCCACCATCTTCTGCATGTTGTCGTCCTGGATGCCGAAGCTCCAGTTGGGCACCATGTAGCTGGGGTTGGCGATGGGGGTGTACGGAAAGGCCTGGCCGATCACGGCCACGGGCACGCCGTTCATTTCCCGGATGACGTAGGGTTTGAACACCGGGTCGCCAAAGTCCTTGGTCTTGACGTTCTGCGCCAGGAAATCCAGCTTGCCGTCAAAGTCCTTTTCGACGATTTCGGTCACGCGCTGCTCGCCGTAGGTGAACTCCCAGTGCGGGCACATGGCGTCCACGCGCAGCAGCTTGCAGGCGTCGACCATGTCTTGCCCGTTGGTCCACAGCGCGGTGGCACTGCCCTGCCAGGTGTCGCCACCGTCGAGCAGCATGGCCTGCGGGCGGCTGGCGCGCAGCATCTTGATGAGCGTGGCCAGGTGGGCAAAACCCCCCACCTTGCCGTAGGTCTTGGCGGCCTTCTCGAAGTTGAGGTAGGTGAAGGCGTGCGCCTCCGCCGTGCCCGGGCGGATGCCAAAGTGCTTGAGCAACCCTTCGCCCACGATGTGCGGCGGGCGGCCCACCGCTTCCGACACACCCAGGTTGACGTTGGGCTCGCGGAAGTGGATGGGCATCAGCTGCGCATGGCAGTCGGTGAAGTGCAGGAAGCTGACGTTGCCGAACTTGGGCAGGTCGTACAGCTTGCCCACGGCACCGGGCTTGGCGGCCAGCACGTCTTGGTGGTCCAGGGCCATGCCGCCCGCGCTGGCCACGGCCAGCACCTGCATGAATTCGCGGCGCGAAAAGCTCATGAAAGGATCCTTGTCACTGGTTGACGGGGGACTTGGGGTCCAGCAGCAAGGCCATGACGTGCTGGATCTGCTGCGGGTTCAGCACACCGTTGTGGCCAGCACGGGGCATGAGGGAACACGCGTTGTACGCATGCGGGTTCCAGATCTTGCCCCAGGTGTACTCCACGATGGCCTTGGCGGCTTCGGCGTTGGGGTCAGTCACGCCACGCAACTTGCCGTAGTTCCAGAGGCTGGGGCCGATGGTGCCGTAGGAGATTTCCTTCTTGTCGATCTGGTGGCAGTTGTAGCAATTGCCCCCGTTGACCACCTTGGCGTCATCGGACCAGGTCATGCCCCGGCCGCTCTGGGCGATTTTTTCGCCCTCTTTCCAGTCGCCCAGGAATTTGCCATCGGCGGGCCATTGGATGGTCTTCAGAGCAGCGGCTTCGATGGCCTTGGCGGTTTTTTCGTCCACCGGCTTGCCCGCCACATCGGCGGCACTGCAAGCGGCCATCAGGTCGTCCTGCTTCAAGCGCTCGACCTTGACGCCGTTCTTGTCCTGGAACGACGCCTGGGTGACGGCGGCAGCCAGCTTGTCGTGATCGGCACCACCGCCACGAACGGCGCAGCCCGCGAGGATGGCTGCGGTCAGAGGAACCAGGGTCCACATCATTTTGTTCATGTCAGGGTCTCCTCAACGCTTCAGGGCAGGAACAATGGATTCGGCGCCCTTGGCATTGACGCCCATGTACACGCTCAGGGCGATGGTGGCGTCACTGCCCCACTTCGGCTCCGGGAAACGTTGCTGGCGGTAGCAGTCGTTCAGGCGCTTTTGCATGGGCCACATTTCGGAGTTGGAAATGCGGTAGGCCGGCCAAGCCGCGAATCCCACGCCATCGCCTGGGTTCTTGGTCAGGTTGGGCAGGTCCTGCAAGCGAATCCGCTTGTCATCCTGGCCATGGCAGGTGGCGCACGAGAAATCGTGGGGACCGGCACGGTGGAAAAACAGGCGTTTGCCCACTTCGTACATGTCGGCCATGTGCTTGTTGTCCGCGGTCACCGAGAAGCGCATGCCCTTGGACTCACCACCGATCCAGGTGGCCAGTGCGGTGAGGGTCACCTGTTCACCTTTGCCATAGGGCGTTTTGTAAAGGGTGGCCGCGTCAAAGCCTTGCAGCTTTTCCATGCAGGTGACCAAGCGGGTTTCGAGATCTTGCACCTTGCCGGTGTCGGCAAAGTACTTGGGCAACTGGACAAATGCGCCTTTGACAACACCTGGGCCCAGGCCCAGATCGCACTGTTCCAGCGACACGTTCTTGGGGCCGCGCTTCTGTTTCCAGAGGTCTTCACCCTTCATTTCGAACAGCTCGGCGGGGTTGCCGTCGGCCAGCATTTCACGGAACTTGGCGATGCCAGCGGCTGCGGAATCTTGTGCTTGGGCAGAGGCTGCCGCCAGCCCCAACAGAGCACCCATCGCCAGAATGCGTCTTTTCATTGTGTTGTCTCCGGGCAAGGAATAACAAAAAATCGACCCTCCCCCGGGAAGGGCCTGGGAAGAGCGTCATCGCCCATCAGGCGATGGCGGCCTCGTCGGTGCGGCTGTCGCCTTTGCTGTCCACCCACTTGACCGACACCTTGTCGCCCTTGTTGCCACCCTTGAACTTGAACGACAGGAAGGGGTTTTGCGACACGGCGCCGCTGAACTGGGCCTTGAGCACGGTCTTGCCGTTGCAGGTGGCTTCCAGGTCCTTGATGTAGTGGGCGGGCACCACGGCGCCGGAAGCGTCCTTGCGGAGACCCGACTCCATGGGGTGGGACATGAGGACACGGACTTCGACCACGCCGTCCTTGTTGGCGGCACGGATGCGCATTGGATCTGCCATGACTGGACTCCTGACTTGAATGAATGGGGGGTTGATGCGACCTGAAGGTCAGAGACGGTGACGGCAGCGGATCAGCCGCCGCAACCGCCCAGGGTGACCTTGGTTTCCTTGGTGGCAGAGAACCACTTGCCATCGGCCTTGACCACGGCCAGCACGTTGGTGGACTGGCCCATCTTCAGGCGGGTCTGCACGGAAGCCTCGGTCCCAGCGGGAATCTCGAACCCGGCGGCCAGCGGCGTGGGGTTTTTTTCGACGATCAGGTAGATGTCGGTGGTGTTGGGGATGTTGCTGGTGGCGCCCACGGGCACCACAGCACCGTTTTCGGCGATGTCGGGGGCAATCACGGTGACCTGGTCGCTGGTGGCAGGCGTGCCCCCCAGGGCCTTGAGGGCGTCGGCCAGGGTTTTGACGTCAAAGGCGGCGCGGTCCACGGCGGCCTGCGCCTGGCTCTGGGTCACCAGACCCAAGGCAATCAGGGTGCCGAATGCGCTGGTCGTCTTGATGACGGAGCGGCGGGTGCTGTTCATGTTGAACTCCTTGTTGAAATTGAAACGGCAGTTAAACGGTCATTGGCCCGCAGGCTTGGTGGTGTCCACGCCCCGCACCGGTCCCACCAGGCGGTTTTGCTCCACCAGGTTGCCCTGGGCGCTCTTGGCGTAGTCGGGCAGCACGGAGGTGATCTTCACGTCGGTCGGGCAGTTGTTCATGCAGGCCACGTTTTTCACATCCCCCTTGCCGTTGGCTTTCCACATGTCCTTGTAGAACACCATGCCGTTGCGGTTGGGCATGCGGGCCTGAACGTCGGCCATGTTCTTGTCAGACAGCGTGTAGTCCTGCGGCACCACCTCGGCCAGGCTCAGCAGGTAGGCCAGCACGCTGTACACCTCGTCGGTGGACAGGGACTTGGGGGCCGTCCAGGGCATGGCGCGGTTGATGTAGTCGAACAGGGTGGACACCGTGGCCACCTTCATGAGGGTGGTTTTTTGCGGTGCGGTGCTCTTTTGCCCCTCCACCAGGCCTTTCACCCGGCCGGTCTTGATGTCATCCGCCGTGGTGCCACCAATGATGGGGGTGAACACCTCGTTGGACTCGCCAAACTGCCCATGGCAAACCGCGCACTTGTCTTCCCAGATGGCTTCGCCCTGCGCCACGCTGCCGGAGCCCTTGGGCAGGCCCTTGAAGTCGGGGCGCACGTCGATGTCCCAGGCCTTGACCTCGGCGGGCGTGGCGTCACGCCCAACGGCCATGAGGGCGGTTTTGGAGTCGGCCTGCGCGGAGCCCGCGCACAGTGCGCCCAGCACCACGGCCACCGCAGAAAGTTGGAAGGGGTTTTTCATCAGAACACCTGCACGTTGGAGACTTCGCCGTTTTCAGCCACTTTCCAGGACTGGATGGCGTTTTGGTGGTAGACCGAACGGGTGCCGCGCACGGCCCGCAGCTGGTTCATCTTGGGTTGCACGTAGCCGGTGCTGTCGATGGCACGGCTTTGCAGGATGGCGGGTTTGCCGTCCCACACCCAGTCGATGTTGAAACGCGTCAGTGCCTTGGGCAGGATGGGCCCTTCCAGCCGTGCGGTGCGCCAGTTTCGGCCACCGTCCACGCTCACGTCCACACGCTTGATGCTGCCGCGGCCCGACCAGGCCAAGCCGGTCACGTTGTAAAAGCCCTTGTCCAGCAGCAGCTGCCCGGCGGACGGGGTGGTGATCACGCTCTTGCACTCCTGCACGCCGCTGTACTGGCGGTGGGTGCCGTCGGGCATGTGGTCGATGTAGTGCACCGCTTCGTCCTTGGAGGCGTAGCGTTCGTCACCCACCTCAATGCGGCGCAGGTACTTCACCCAGCTCACCCCTTGCACACCCGGCACCACCAGGCGCAGCGGGTAGCCGTTTTCGGGGCGCAGCATTTCGCCGTTCATGGCCCAGGCCACGATCACGTCGTCCATGGCGCGCTCGATGTCGATGGTGCGGGTCATCGAAGACCCGTCGGCCCCCTCGGCCAGCACCACCTTGGCGTTCTTCTTGTCGTAGCCGCACATCTCCAGCAGCGTGGACAGCAGCACCCCGGTGAATTCCGAGCAGCTCAGCATGCCGTGCGAGTACTGCACCGACGACACCGCCACGTTGCCCCACTCGGTGGCGGAGTTGGCACCACACTCGATGAAGTG
>DASUON010000469.1:0-4788 GCA_036276615.1 Burkholderiaceae bacterium | reverse complement strand
TCTGGTGCGCCGAGCGGCTGAGCGCCTGCAAGGCTTCCAGTGCGGGAGCGTCTTTCACATGCTGGCGCAGGTGCTCCGCCATGTAGGGCGGCATGACCAGGCAGACGGGGAGGGCTTCACAGGCGGGGCGGTAACGGGCTGGGTGCATGACGGTTCTCGCAGGGGTGACCATGGGGCGTCACTGCCAAGTTGTCCCGGGGGATGCCGCAGGTTGTGGCGGCATCCCCCGGAGGCACGTGCAGATCAGCAAATGCCAAACAGGGTGACGTTGAAGATCGGGTTGCCGTTGAGGTAGATGGTGGCCTTGAGGCCCGTGGGGATGAAGCTGCCACAGGTCTGTGCGCAGACCTTGAGCTGGCCACCCACCGGGATGTGGACGGGTGAGGTCACGCAGAAGTTGCCGTAGATGGGGATCTGGAAGCAGATCCTGTTGGTGCTGGGGTTGTAGCTGGCGCCCACACACACCGAGAGCTTGAGGGCCTGCACATTGGCCAACTGGGCGGCCACTGCGGCGTGGACGTCAGGGGATGCCATGGCCGCGGCGGCAGGCGCAGGCTCGGCAAAGCCGTGGGTGGCGAAGTCAGGCACGTGATCGCCCTGGCCTGCTTGTGCGGCCAGTGCGTTTTGTTGGTTGCAATGCGGGCAATCGGACATGGTTGTCTCCTGGGGTGTAACAGCGTGAAAAAAGGGGGGTGGCTGCAGCGACATGGGTTGCAGCACTGGAATGTGGGCGGCGCCTGGGCGCCAGGAGCCTCAGGGGCAGGTGCCCCAAACGACCTTGGTGAAGATGGGGTTGTTGTTGAGGTACACCGTGACCTTCAGGCCGTGCGGGATGAAGCTGCCGCAGGTTTTGCCGCACACCTTGAGTTGCGCCCCCACCGGGATGTGGACGGGTGAGGTGACGCAGATGTTGCCCACCACCGGGAAGTTGAAGCAGATCTTGTTGGTGGTGGGGTTGTAGCTGGCGCTCACGCAGGCCGACAGCGACAGGGCATGCACGTTGGTGAGCTGTGCCGCGGCTGCGGCGGAAACACCTTCTGGCACGGCGGCGGCGCCTGCCACAGCCGCAAAGCCCTGCGCGGAAAAGTCCGGGACGTGTTCAACGTTGATGTCTTGATTGGGATCGGTCATGTCTGCTCCTTGAGTGGGTTGATCGCCTGGGGAAACTTCGGCATGGGGCGATCGGTCCGTGCCGGAAGGGGAATCGGTGGGGGCAGCCCCGCTGCTGCGCTTTTCTGCAGCGGCGGTCTTGGCGGCGGGTTTGCGGCTGGTGGTCATGGCGTGTCCTTGGTGAATGCAATTGCTGGGCTGGCCGACATTCGGGTGGGAATGGATCGGCAGTTTCTCGACGTTGCGATTCACCGTCCTTGAACAAGCTGAGCCGGTTCTGAAAGAGCCTGAATATTTCTGAAAAAGCCCTGAAAATTCAGTTCGGTGAAAGCTCTGAATGGGTGGGTGAATTCGCCTATCACAAATCCAATGGAGATGGTTGTGAGGCGGACGTTACTGATGACGCCTACGGGGAAATCGCCCCGGTGGATTGCGCATCCCATTCCCCGGGCGCTGACCGCTGGCGCGTTGTCCGCGCAGGGGGGGCTCCATCGGAGGCAACGGATGGGGGTGGTGTTTCGTGGGATCAAAAAAACACAACAAAATCAATGGATTGCGCGTTTTTTTGAGGCGGCGATTGACTCGGGTTGCACGGTCCATGGACCATGATGTCCGGCCTTGAGCGGGTGGTTGCGGTGGAGCTCCTCATGCACCAAGACGCCTGTGACTGACGTGTTACTTGCAGCCCCATTTCGGGTGCCTTAGGCTTTTTCAGTTCTTTTTTTCGGGTTTTTCGGCGCACGGCAACAAAGGGTTGGTGGCAAACCCTTTGTTCGGTGCACGGGTCTCATTTCCAGTGAGACTTTTGGGGAATCCGGGTGTTTACAACACAATGAATTCAGGGAAAGTCTTGACCTCCATGCAAGCTGTATTCACCCATGAGGATGGAAACTCGGACCTCGCCTTTTCCAACTTCGTGCTGCATCCGCAGCAAAAGCAATTGACCCGGCAGGGGCAACCCGTGAGCCTGGGCAGCAGGGCCTTCGACGTGCTCAGCCTGCTGGTGGGCAAGCGGGGGCAACTGGTCACCAAGAACGAGTTGCTCGACAGCGCATGGCCCGATGTGGTGGTGGAAGAAAACAACCTGCAGGTGCAGGTGTCGGCCTTGCGCAAGCTGCTGGGGCCGGACGTGATTGCCACCGTGCCCGGGCGTGGCTACCGGTTCACGGCCCCTGTGTTCCGCACCGCGACGGACACCCCCGGCACCCATGCCACGGCGTCGGCGGGGGGCAACCGTTCGTTGGCGGTGCTCGCCCTGGCGGTCACGGGGGCTGACCACGAAGGGGCCTACTGGTGCGAGAGCCTGGCGGAGGACATCATCCACAAGCTGTCGCGCTCGCGCTGGCTGCACGTCATCCCCGGAAACTCGTCGCTGCGCCACCCGACGGGGCAGGCCGATCACGCGCAGGTCTGCCAGCAGCTGGGCGTGAAATACCTGGTGTGCGGACATGTGCACATGCAGGGGGCGCGGGTGCGAGTGGGGGTGGAACTCATCGACGGACAGCGCAATGAGATGGTGTGGACCCATTGCCACGAGGAGAGCACGGACGACCTTGCGGGCCTGAAAGACGCGGTGTCGTCGGCCATCGTGAGTGCGCTGGAGCCCATGTGTTTGCGCCACGAAGAGAAGGCCCACAACCGTTGGTCTTCTCCGGCGCAGTCTTTCGCTCAGACCGACAGTTGGCCTGTGCTGATGCGTGCCCGCTGGCATTTCTGGCGCAGCACCCGTGAAGACCTGGCGCAGGCCCGCCACCATGCGCAGCAAGCGCTGCAAATCCACCCCGACGACCCCCGGGCCTTGTGCTTGCTGGCGTTTGTGTCCATGTGGACGGTCTGGTCAGGCAGAAGCACCGATGTGCGTGCCGACGTGGAAGAGGCGCAGCGCCTGGCGCTGCGGGCGGTGGCACTGGACGACACCGATGCCTGCGCGCATTTCAGCCTGGGTTGCGCCTTGAGCTTGTCTGGCAAGCTGGCGCAGGCCATCGGCGAGCAGGAGTGTGCGCTGTCGCTGTACCCGCAATTTGCCCCGGCAGCGGGCGCGCTGGCCCGCATGCACCTGTTGTGCGGGCATGGCGCGTTGGCGCACCAGCATGTGCGGCAAGCCTGCGCCGCCAGCCCGCTGGACCCGCAAATGAGCCTGTGGCTGGGCACGCGGGCGCTGGCCTGCTTCATGGAGGGTGAGCATGAGCAGGCCGTGGGCTGGGCGGTGCAGGCCCTGGCCAAGCGGCCCGACTGGGTGTTCAACCACCATGTGCTGGCGGCCTGCCAGATGGCCGCCGGGCAGATCATGGCCGCCAGGGCCATCGTGCAGGAGGCCCGCACGTTCGGGTCGTATGCCTTGGCGGCGCTGCAAGCCACTCACCCGTTTGCCTGCGAACGGCAGCAGCAACGCCTGATCGACTGCTTGAAGCAGGCGGGTTGGTCCGACGCCTGAGCCGCCCGCGTGGGCCGATGCCCTGGGCCTGCGGCACACTTGCCCCATGGCCAAGAAAGACAAATCCACCGCACACGTCTCCGAAACCCCGGCCACGGCCTGGCTCAAAAGCCACGGCGTGGCCTACACCGAACATCCCTACGAGTACCTGGAGCACGGCGGTGCCCAGCACAGTGCCCAGGTGCTGGGCCTGGACCCGTTCACCGTGGTCAAGACCCTGGTCATGCAGGACCAGGACGCCAAACCCCTGCTGGTGCTGATGCACGGCAACCGCACCGTGTCCACCAAGAACCTGGCGCGGCAGATCGGGGCCAAGTCGGTCGAGCCCTGCAAGCCCGAGGTGGCCAACCGCCACAGCGGCTACCTGGTGGGCGGCACCAGCCCGTTTGGCACGCGCAAGGCCATGCCGGTGTATGTGGAGGACACCATCCTGGCGCTGCCGCGCATCGTCATCAACGGCGGGCGGCGCGGTTTTCTGGTGGGCATCAGTCCCCAGGTGCTGACCGGTCCCCTGGGTGCCAAGCCCGTGGGGTGTGCGCTGGCAGAATAGCCGCCCTAGGTCCTTGAGGGAAACTCCTGATTTGATAGCTGCTTGCGCTTGATATGAAAGCGCTATAGGCCATTTTTATTCAGAACGAAGTGTTTCAATGGGGGACAGCGCAGAAGCCCTGAGTGCAGGGTAAATTCCGAAAAAGAGGCCTGTGACCACTGACATGCCAAAGCCTAAGCAGGCGGCAGGTACAAAAATCTGTGGAGTCCATCCCGAGAACCAAGCAAACGCAGTCGAAATTCCCAAACCAAGCAAAACGCCTGCGCCGCCACCGATGAAGGCCAACAAGGTTGATTCAGTGACGATCATTGCCATGATGCTGAAGCGATCAGCACCTATGGCGATGCGCAGGCCGATTCCCGTTTTCCGATCTGAAATGTCCGCCAGCATGGCATTCATGATTCCAATGCCACCAACAAGCAAGGATATTGCAGCTATTCCGCCAAGCAACCATTTGAATAGTTGTCCCTGCTGCTTCATGTTATCAATCAGCTGCAAAGCACCCATCACTTGAGCAGAACTCTTTATTTGACGAAAATGATTGGAAACATCAGACAGAGCTTGGATGGGGTCATGGTGCTCTCTGGCTCGTATCGCAATATTTGAAATATAGCCTGTTGAATTTACCAGTCTCCGATCTGCCTTGATGGGAATAAAGAGTGCGTTGTTGATGTCAAAAGGCAGCAAGGGGTTT
>DASUON010000468.1:0-3223 GCA_036276615.1 Burkholderiaceae bacterium | reverse complement strand
ACCGTCCGTCATCAGCGCCGACGTCCTGTTCGAGGACCATCGGGAATCGCTGAGGTGGCAATGGGTGGCGGGCTTGGGGGCGTCCGAGCGCCGGTTTGACGACCTCGCGGTGCGCGCCGCCCGTTCCGGTGCCGACCTGGTGGGGTACCTGAACTACATCCACCCCTATCGGGTGCAGGTGATTGGCGAGCGCGAGGTGTCCTACCTGGCCAGCGCCACCGCGGAAGATTGCGCCCGCCGGGTGGCCCGCATCGTCACGCTGGAGCCGCCGGTGCTGATCGTGGCCGACAACCAGGTGGCGCCAGATGCCCTGGTGTCGCTGTGTGAGCGGTCACACATCCCGCTGTTTTCCACCCACGAGTCCGCAGCGTTTGTGATCGACGTGCTGCGGGCCTACCTGTCCAAACACTTTGCCGAACGCCAGTCCATGCATGGCGTGTTCATGGACATCCTGGGCATGGGGGTGATGATCACCGGCGAGTCCGGTCTGGGCAAAAGCGAGCTGGGCCTGGAGCTGATTTCCCGCGGCCACGGCCTGGTGGCCGACGACGCGGTGGACCTGTACCGCATCAACCAGACCACCATCGAAGGGCGTTGCCCCGACCTGCTGCAAAACCTGCTGGAGGTGCGTGGCATCGGTCTGCTGGACATCAAGGCCATTTTTGGCGAGACGGCGGTGCGCCGCCGCATGCGGCTCAAGCTCATCGTGCACCTGGTTCGCCGGGAAACCATGGAGCGCGACTACGAGCGCATGCCCCACGAGCCCCTGTACCAGGACATTCTGGGCATTCCGGTGCGCAAGACCGTCATCCAGGTGGTGGCCGGGCGCAACATCGCCGTGTTGGTGGAAGCAGCCGTGCGCAACACCATCCTGCAACTGCGGGGCGTGGACACCTACCAGGAGTTTGTGCAGCGCCAGCGCCGGGCCATGGAGCAGGGCCACTGACCGACGACGGGCCGAGGCGCTTGAGCGGCCTCAGTGGCGGTGCGGGCAGTTGTCCTTGACGCAGCGGGCGTACAGCGACAAGGCGTGGTCTTCCAGCTTGAAGCCTTTTTCTGCCGCAATGGCATGCTGGCGACGCTCGATTTCGGCGTCGAAAAACTCTTCCACCCGACCACAGTCCACACACACCATGTGGTCATGGTGCTGGCCTTCGTTCAGCTCGTAGACGGCCTTGCCCGATTCAAAGTGGCTGCGCGACAGCAGGCCCGCCTGCTCGAACTGCATCAGCACACGGTAGACGGTGGCCAGGCCGATGTCGGAACGGTCTTCCAGCAACACGCGGAACACGTCTTCGGCCGTCATGTGCCGTTGGGATCCGCGCTGGAACACTTCCAGAATCTTGAGGCGGGGCAAGGTGGCCTTGAGCCCGTTGCTCTTGAGTTCGTCGATGTTGGTCACGGGCGAGGAGGGAGGTCGGTTGAAGAGGCGCACGGGCCACGCAGACCCGCCAGTACAATGGTCCGATCATATCGCCGCAGGGCCGATGCGCTCTTGGGGCTTGTCCCTGCCCCGTGCAGGATTTCTTCCCGATCAGACCGATGCTCGATTCGTCAAACCAGACACGCGACCGACGCCTGCACGGGCTGGCCGTTGGGCTTGTGCTTGTGGCCCTGTCGGGCTGTTCCAGCTTCAAATCGGCTGTGGATTCGGTGGGGTCGGTGGGCCAGTGGGTCACGCCTTACCGCATCGAGATCATCCAGGGCAACTTCGTGTCACGCGAGCAGGCTCAGGCGGTCAAGCCGGGCATGCCCCGCACCCAGGTGCGCGACATCCTGGGCACGCCGCTGCTGGTGAGCGTGTTCCATGCCGACCGTTGGGACTACGTGTTCACCTACAAGAAGCCGGGCCTGCCGCCCCAGCAGCGCAAGCTGACAGCCTTCTTCAAGGGTGATGTGCTCGACCACATCGAATCGGACGAGTTGCCGACCGAGGCCGAATTTGTGGCCTCGCTCGATGGCCGCAAACGCGAAGGCAAACCGCCCGTGCTGGAGGCCAGCGAGGAAAGCCTGAAAGAGTTTGCCGAGCGCAACCGTTCCGCCCGGCCCACCCCGGCCAGCGATGCACCGCTGGCCCCGCCCATCGTCAACTACCCTCCGCTGGAAGCTCCAGCCCGCTGATTTTTCATGACACACAACATTTGCGTGGCCGGGGCCAGTGGCCGCATGGGCCGCATGCTGGTCGAAGCCGTGTGTGCGGCCGACGATTGCCACCTCAGTGGCGCCTTGGACGTCTCGTCCAGTCCGGCCTTGGGGCAGGACGCCGCCGCCTTCCTGGGCAAAACCACGGGCGCATCCATCACCGCCGACCTGGCCCAAGGTTTGGGCGGGGCGCATTGCCTCATCGATTTCACCCGGCCCGAAGGCACCATGGCCCATCTGAAGGCCTGCGTGGCGCACCGGGTGAACCTGGTGATCGGCACCACCGGTTTCTCAGACGAGCAAAAAGCCGAAATCGCCCGCGCGGCCGAGCACATTGCCATCGTCATGGCGCCCAACATGAGTGTGGGGGTCAACGTCACGTTCAAGCTGTTGCAGATGGCGGCGCAGGCGCTGTCCACCGGCTACGACATCGAAATCATCGAGGCCCACCACCGCCACAAGGTGGATGCCCCCTCGGGCACGGCGCTCAAGATGGGCGAGGTCATTGCCGAGGCGCTGGGGCGCGACCTGAAAGACTGCGCGGTGTATGCCCGTGAAGGGGTCACCGGTGAGCGTGACCCGTCCAGCATCGGTTTTGCCACCATCCGCGGTGGCGACATCGTGGGTGACCACACCGTGCTGTTCGCGGGCACGGGCGAGCGCATCGAAATCAGCCACAAGAGCAGCAGCCGGGCGGGCTACGCCCAGGGCAGCTTGCGGGCGGTCCGCTTCCTGGCCGACAAGCCCACCGGCCTGTACGACATGTTCGACGTGCTCAACCTGCGTTGAACGCAGGAGCCGCGGGCGCGCCATGGTTCTCTGGCAACACTGGGTTCAGGGCGACGGGCTGACGCGGCTGGTTGTGCTGCTGCTGCTGGTGATGTCCATTGCCTCCTGGGTGGTCATCCTGGCCAAGGTGTGGCTGCTGCGGCAGGCGACGCCTGCGGTGGTGCAAGCGGTGGCCAGCTTCTGGCAGTCGGACCGCCTGGACACGGCGGAGCAGACCTTGCAAACCATCGACACCCGGGCCTGGGTGTGGCCGCTGGTGCAGGCCGCCCGGCAAGCCAGTGACACCCCCGCC
>DASUON010000467.1:0-2258 GCA_036276615.1 Burkholderiaceae bacterium | reverse complement strand
TCGGCGCGGGCCTGCCAGGAACTGGAGCGCAAGGCCGACACCTTGCAGCGTGCGGTTCAGGTCTTTCGCCTGGTCTGAACCGGCGCGTTCCGCTGAACACCCCGGCCCTCAGCCCTTGCCGCCATCCTCACCCACCAGCAGCCGGGTGTCGCTCAGGTAGTGGTGGGGCGGAATTTCCAGGTTGGTGGGGGCGGGTTTGTTCTTGAACACCCGGCCCGCCAGGTCGAAGGTGGAACCGTGGCAGGGGCAGAAGAAACCGCCCTGCCAATCGGCAGGCACGCTGGGGTTGTTGCTGCCCGCGGGCACCGAGGTGGGTGAGCAGCCCAGGTGGGTGCAGATGGCGGTGACCACCAGCCACTCAGGCTTGATGGAGCGCTGGTCGTTCTTCGCGTAACCGGGCTGCTGCGGGCGTTCGGAGTGGGGGTCCACCACCAGGCCCTCGGTGGCCTGGAGCGAGGCCAACATCTCGGGTGTGCGCCGCATCACCCACACCGGCTTGCCGCGCCATTCCACCGTTTTGAGGGTGCCGGGCGCGATGTCGCTCAGCTCCACCTCCACGCTGGCGCCCTGGGCGCGGGCGCGTTCGCTGGGGGCCAGCGAGCTCACGAACGGCCAGGCCGTGACCAGCGTGCCGACGCCGGTGGCGGCGGCGGTGAGCGCCAGCATGCGGCGGCGTTCGGCGTCGTGTTCTGAGGCGTTGTCGGCCAAGGCGGCAAATTGAGGGGCGGTGTCCATGTCGGCAAGTCCTGTTGATCGGGTGACCACGGGAGTCGTGGATGCCGTGTGGGGGTTCAAGTCGTGTGCCAGGCCCGCGCGGTGGGGCCAATGGCCAATGCAATCAAGGGCTTAGGCTGCCCATGGCGCGTGGGGGGGGCCTGGGCGGGTGGGTCCGAAGGTGCCGTTGCTGGCAGTGGCGAGGGGGCTTTGCTGCCAGTGCTGGCAGCGTCAGGCGGCCTGGCTGGGCAGGGCGCGTGGGCTGGCGCGGCTGGCCGGGCGGCTGTTAGCTCTGCAAGCGCCCGTCCACCAGCACCACCTGGCGGTCGCAGCGTTGGGCCAGGCGCGGGTCGTGGGTGACGATGAGGCAGGCGCTGCCGTGGTCGCGGTTGAACTCGCGCAGCAGGGCAAACACCTCATCGGCGGTCACGGTGTCCAAGTTGCCGGTGGGTTCGTCGGCCAGGATGAGGCGGGGCTGCAAGGCCAGCGCCCGGGCAATGGCCACGCGCTGGTGCATGCCGCCCGACAGCTCGCCCGGGCGCTTGTGCTCGGCCCCTTTCAGGCCCACGCGGGCCAGCAGCTCGCGCCCGAAAGCCTCGGCCTGGGGCGTGGCCTGCCCGGCGTCGATGATGGCGGGCAGCATCACGTTTTCCAGGGCGGTGAAGGCGGGCAGCAGGTGGTGGAACTGGAACACGAAGCCGATGGTGCGCCCGCGCAGCCGGGTGAGGGCGGTGTCGTCCAGCGCGTCGGCCCGCTCGCCCGCAATGGTCAGCGTGCCCGAGGTGGGCCGCTCCAGCAGCCCCATGATGTTGAGCAGCGTGCTTTTGCCCGAGCCCGACGGCCCGGTGAGCGAGACGAACTCGGCCTGGGCCAGCGCCAGGTCGATGCCGTGCAGCACCTCGGTTTCGACCGGGGTGCCCAGGTTGTAGCTCTTGCGGATGCCTTGCAGCTGGTAGATTGTGGTCAAAATGGCCTCTGGCGCTTTGTTTGTAAGCGTGAGCAGCTATTGATTTTGTAGTGTCTCAGCTGCGAATGGCCTGCACGGGGTCCATGCGGGCGGCGCGGCGGGCGGGCAGGGCGGCGGCGGCCACGCCCACGCCCAGGGCCACCACGGTGGCCAGCAGCACCAGGCTGGGGTCCAGCTCGGCCTCGAACAGGGCGCTGCCGTCGGGGCTTTGGTAGATGTGGCTGAACACGGTCAGCAGCGTCCACGCCAGCCCGCTGCCCAGCAGCGAGCCCAGCAGGCCCACCAGCCCGCCCTGCAGCAGGAAGACGGTCATCATGCGGCCCCGGCCCGCGCCCATGGCGCGCAAGATGCCGATTTCGCGCTGCTTCTGCACCACGCTGACCACCAGCACGCTGGAAATGCCCAGCGCCACGATGATGACCACAAAGCTGCGGATGAGGTTGTTGGACACCGTCTGGTTGGACAGCGCCGTCAGCAGCCCGGCGTTGGTCTGCATCCAGCTCTCCACCGTCAGGCCGGTGCGGGCGGCCAGGGCGTTGGCCACGGCGTCGGCACCGAACAGGTCGGTCACCGTCAG
>DASUON010000466.1:0-3033 GCA_036276615.1 Burkholderiaceae bacterium | reverse complement strand
CGCGGGCATCCACCTCATCCTGGCCACGCAGCGGCCCAGCGTGGACGTGATCACCGGCCTCATCAAGGCCAACATCCCCACGCGCATCAGCTTCCAGGTGTCCAGCAAGATCGACAGCCGCACCATCCTCGACCAGATGGGGGCCGAAGCCCTGCTGGGCATGGGCGACATGCTCTACATGCCCAGTGGCACGGGCTTCCCCCAGCGGGTGCACGGCGCGTTTGTGTCAGACGAAGAGGTGCACCGCGTGGTGGCTTATCTCAAAGAACAAGGCGGCGAGCCCAACTACATCGACGGCGTGCTGGAAGCACCGGTGGGCGAGGGCGATGGTTTTGGTGGCGAGGTCGACGGTGGTGGCGCTTCCGGCGAAAAGGACCCCATGTACGACATGGCGGTGGAAATCGTCCTGAAAGACCGCAAGGCCAGCATCAGCTATGTGCAGCGCAAGCTGAAAATTGGCTACAACCGCTCGGCCCGCCTGCTGGAAGACATGGAAAAAGCCGGTCTGGTGAGCGCCCTGACCAGCAGCGGCCAGCGCGACATCCTGGTGGCGCCCCGCGCCGATTGACCCACATGCACAAACTAGTTGCTTCTGTTTTTATAGCTGCTTGCGCTTTCAATGCAAGCGCTGGAGGCCTGAAAGACCTTGAAAACTTTCTGTCGGGCACACGGGCGGGCAGTGCCGCCTTCACCCAGACCGTGACCGCGCCCAGCCGCGCCGGGCAGGCTGCGCCGCGCACCAAGACCTCGGGCGGGCGTTTCGAGTTTCAGCGGCCCGACCGCTTTCGCTTCGAGTACAGCCGCCCGTTCGAGCAGACCATCGTGGCCGATGGCAAGACGCTGTGGCTGTTCGACCGCGACCTCAACCAGGTGACCCAAAAGCCCCAGGCCCAGGCGCTGGGCAGTGCACCGGCGGCGCTGGTCACGTCGTCGGCCAGTTTGTCCAAGCTGGCCGAGGTGTTCGAACTGTCCGACGAGCCCGATGCCCAGGGCCTGAGCTGGGCCAAGGCCGTGCCCCGGCAGGCCGATGGCACGCTGCGCAGCGTGCGCGTGGGTTTTGCCGACGGCCAGCTGGCGGTGCTGGAAATGGAAGACAGCTTTGGCCAGCGCTCGGTGCTCAAGTTCGAGGGCTTCAAGGCCAACCCGGCGTTTGAAGCGGGGCATTTCAATTTCAAGCCGCCGCCCGGTGCGGACGTGCTCAAACCCTGAGGCAGGCCAACGGTGGCCCTGAACTTGGCAAGCCTTCTGAGCGGGGGCTTGGCGCTGGCCACCGTGACCCTGGCCGGTGTGGTGTGGCGCATGCGGGTGCGGCAGCGGCGCACGGCGTTTCTCGACCAATACCCCTGGCCCCGGGGCCTGCTGGAGCGTTTGCGCAAGCGTCGCCCGCAATTGACCCCGCGAGACACCGAGCTGGTGGCCCAGGGCCTGCGGCAGTTCTTCCGGGCCTACCAGATGAGCGGCCATGCCTCGCTGGCCATGCCCTCGCAGCTGGCCGACGACCTGTGGCACGAGTTCATTCTGTACACCAAGGCCTACGACGCGTTCTGCCGCCAGGCCTTTGGGCGGTTCTTCCACCACACGCCAGCGGCGGTGCTGGGCAAGAAGCGGGACATCAACGCCGGGTTGCGGCGCTGCTGGTGGTGGTGTTGCCGCATCGAGTCCATCCAACCCGCCAAGCCGTCGCGCCTGCCCCTGCTGTTCGCGCTGGACGCCAAGTTCGGCATCCCCGACGGCTACCGGTATGTGCCCGACTGCTCGGGCGTGCGGCGGGACGATGGCTCGGGTGGGACGCAGTGCGCGGGTGATTTTTCTGACGCCTCGGTGGATGGGTCCACCGACGGTTGGGGTTCGGACGGCGCTACCGGGGATGCGGGAAGCGATGGTTCGGGCGACGGTGGTTGCAGCGGAGGAGGGTGTGGGGGTGACTGACTTGTTTGCACAGGAGCCCATGGCCCCGCTGGCCGAGCTGTTGCGGCCCCGCACGTTGGACGAGGTGGTGGGGCAAAGCCATTTGCTGGGGCCGGGCAAGCCGCTGCGGCTGGCGTTCCAGTCGGGCAAGGCCCATTCCATGATCTTCTGGGGGCCGCCCGGCGTGGGCAAGACCACGTTGGCCCGGCTGACTGCCCACGCCTTCGGCAGCGAGTTCATTGCCCTGTCGGCGGTGTTTTCGGGGGTCAAGGACATCCGCACCGCCATGGAGCAGGCCCAGCAGCACCTCAGCCAGGGCAAACACACCATCCTGTTCGTGGATGAAATCCACCGGTTCAACAAATCGCAGCAGGACGCGTTGCTGCCGCATGTGGAATCGGGGCTGTTCACCTTCATCGGGGCCACCACCGAGAACCCCTCGTTCGAGGTGAATTCGGCCCTGCTGTCGCGGGCGCAGGTGTATGTGCTGAAGTCATTGACCGACGACGAGCTGCGTTTGCTGCTCCAGCGGGCGCAACGCGAGGCCCTGGCCCACCTTCAGTTGGAGGCGGCGGCCGTGGACACCTTGGTGGGGTATGCCGATGGCGACGCACGGCGTTTTCTCAACCTGCTGGAGCAGTGCAGCACGGCGGCCGGGGCGGCGGGCACGCAGACCGTGGACGCCGCGTTCGTCACCAACGCCCTGAGCTTGAACGCCCGCCGTTTCGACAAAGGCGGGGATCACTTCTACGACCAGATTTCCGCCTTGCACAAGTCGGTCAGGGGCTCCAACCCCGACGCCGCGCTGTACTGGTTGTGTCGCATGCTCGATGGCGGTGCCGATCCTCGCTACCTGTCGCGCCGCATCGTGCGCATGGCCTGGGAAGACATCGGCTTGGCCGATCCGCGGGCCCTGCAGGTGGCCAACGACGCGGCACTCACCTTCGAACGGCTCGGCAGCCCCGAGGGCGAGCTGGCGCTGGGGCAGGCGGTCATCTACCTGGCGGTGGCCGCCAAAAGCAACGCGGGCTACAAGGCCTACAACGCCGCACGCAGCTTTGTGAAGCAGGACAAGAGCCGCGAGGTGCCTGTTCACCTTCGCAATGCGCCCACCCAGCTCATGAA
>DASUON010000465.1:0-3050 GCA_036276615.1 Burkholderiaceae bacterium | reverse complement strand
CACGGTCATGTCGGCGTCTTGGGCCAGCTTCAACCACAGGTCGGCCAGCACGGTGTGTCCCAGGTTCAGCACATGGAGCTTCTGCTTCTCAAAAACCGCCAGGTTGTCGGTGAGCACAATGTCGGGGTGACGGCACGGCAGCTGCAGCCCGGGCTGGTTTTCCACGGCCCACAGGGCGTACGGCTCGGCCACCGCACCCACGGGCTCCAAGGCCTCGGACACGATGCGATCCACCAGCGAATTGCCCCACACCACGCCGCGGGGCAACCAATCCATGAACGCGGCGTCGCATTGCCATGCGCTCGCCAGCTGTGCCACGGTGGCATGCAGCTGGTCCCCGTTGTTGGCAACCAGCTCGCAGGGCAACACCGTCAGTGGTTGCTGCGGCACACGTTGCCAACGGTCGTGCAGCAACACCAACAGCTTGGCCGGAAAGGACTCGGGGGCCGCTTGCCCGGCCGCCAGCAGGTGCGGGCCGTCGGTGTCGTGCAGCAACCAGCCGCTGTCACCTGTGTTGGAGATGACCACGGCGGTGCCGTTGCACATGTCTGCACGCACCTCGTCCCATTGGGTGCGGGCGTTCAGGGCCTTGCGGATGGCGCGGCAGGTCTTTTCCGTGGTGACGGCCTGGCCCTCGGACAGGCCGCGCACCACCACCGGATAGCCCTCGGGGCGGCAGAAGGCCTGGGTGCGCTGCGAGCTGGCCGGGTTTTGCGTGCTTTGCACCACGGTGATGCCGCCCAGGGCCTCGCCCCGGTCCAGCGCCTCGGAGACGAACAGGTCCACATGCGCTTGCAGGAAGCGACTGGTCCCAAACTGCAATATGGGGTTGACCCGACGATCGGCCATCAGCACTCCACAATGGCCTTGATGACCGCCTGCTGCGGGTCCAGCAAACGTTCAAACGCGGTGGGCAGTTCGGCCAGCTGAAGCCGATGGGTGGCCAGCGCCTGATCGGGCACGTCGCCACGGCGCATGGCGGCCATCACGGTTTCGAAGTCTTCCACCGTGGCGTTGCGGCTGCTCAACAGCGTGGCTTCACGTTTGTGGAACTCCGGGTCGGAGAAGCTGATGTTGCCCTGCACGATGGACACCAGCACATACCGCCCGCCGTGGGCGATGAAGCGGAACCCCCGCTCCATGGCCTGGGGATTGCCGGTGGCGTCGAACACCACGTCGAAAAACTCCCCTTGGGTGAGTGCCGACAAACGGTCTTCGTCGCCCTCGCCCAGCGCCACCGCCGCCGTGGCACCCGCGTGCTGGGCGGCAAAGTCAAGCCGGTCCTGGCGGCCATCCAAGGCCACCACCGTTGCGCCCCGCAGCCGGGCAAAAATCATGGCGGCCAAACCGATGGGGCCCGCCCCCACCACCAGCACGCGCTGCCCCGCGGCCACATCGCCCCGGCGCACCGCGTGGGCCCCGATGGCCAAGAATTCCAGCATGGCCGCCTGGTCCAAGGAGATGCCCTCGGCCTTGTGCACAAAGGCCTGCGGCACGCTGAGGTACTCGGCCATGGCCCCGTCGCGGTGAACCCCCAGCACCTGGATGTGGGTGCAACAGTTGGTCTTGCCCTGGCGGCAGGCCACGCAGCGGCCACACGACAGGTAGGGCATGACATACACCCTGTCCCCCACGTTCAGACCGGCGTCGGCATCGGCCTCGTCCACCGTTCCCGAAAACTCGTGCCCCATCACACGGGGATAGCTCAGGTAGGGCTGGTGGCCGGTGAAGATGTGCAAGTCGGTCCCACACACCCCCACCCGGCGCACCCGGATCAGCACCTCACCGGGCTGGCGCACCGGCTTATCACTGTGCTGGGCCACCAGATCACGGGGCGAAGCGCAAACAACAGACAACATTTTTCAAGATCCTGAAAATCAGGAGCCCACGGGGCTCCACTCGAACACGGGCTTCATGAACACCCATTTCTCACCGTCGGGGGTCCATGGCGTGGGGCGCTGAAAGGTCCACATGAGTTCCTCCCAGCGTTGGATGACCGGGTCGTTCTCGCTGGCCTGGCGCATGCGCTCGGGGGTGTATCGGGTGGGGTCCACCTCCATCAGCATGAACATGCGGGTGCCCAGGCGGTAGATGTCCATGCGCGTCACCCCCTGGGCTTGCAGGTGTGCCAACACCTCGGGCCACACAGCCTGGTGGTAACGCTCGTATTCGGCGATCAGCAGGGGGTCGTCGGCCAAGTCCAGGGCCAGCGCATAACGCACAGGTTCACCCGGAACACGGGAAAGGGTGTGGTCTGCGCTCATGTCAGCGCCCGATCCAGGTGGGTGTAACCCCCGTCGACAAAACACCACTGGCCCGTGGTGTGCGACGACATGGGCGACAGCAAAAACACGCAGGTGCGGGCCATTTCCTCGGCGGTGGTCATGCGCTGACCCAGCGGAATCTTGCGGGTGATGTCGGCCAGCTTGGCCTCTGGGTCGGGGAAGGTGGCAATCCAGCGCTGGTACAGCGGCGTCATGACCTCGGCGGGAATCAGGGCATTGACGCGCACGCCATCGGCCAGCAAGGAGGCGGCCCATTCGCGGGTCAGCGACAGCTGGGCGCCCTTGGAGGCGGTGTACCCGCTGGTGCCGCCCTGCCCGGTCACCGCCGTCTTGGAGGACACGTTGACGATGCTGCCACGCGTGGCCTTGAGGTGGGGCACACACAGGTGGGCCATGGTGTAGTAGTGCACCAGGTTGCGGTGGAGCGAGGCCACAAAGGCATCGGGCCCCGCGTCCAACCCCACACCGTCGTTGACGCCCGCGTTGTTCACCAAACCATCCAGGCGACCCCAGCGTTGAATGACCCGTTCGACCGCCACCCGGCATGCGTCGGCGTCGGACAGTTCCACCTGTTCAAACTGGCAGCCCTGCGGGTGGCTGGCGAGTTGCCGCCACCAGTCGTCAGCGGGTTTGCTTTTGGAAAAGACCACCACGATGGCGCCTTCCTGGGCCAGCACCTCGGAGATGGCCCCGCCAATGCCCGCGCCACCGCCGGTGACGATGAAGACTTTTTGCTTGAGTTGCAAATCCATGAAAAAACTCCTG
>DASUON010000464.1:0-6243 GCA_036276615.1 Burkholderiaceae bacterium | reverse complement strand
GGTACCACTCCTTCCCATCCCGAACAGGACAGTGAAACGCCTTAGCGCCGATGATAGTGCGGATGCCCGTGTGAAAGTAGGTCATCGTCAGGCTACCCAACCCTTCGCCCTCATACCCCTCGGTATGGGGGCTTTTGGCTTTCTGGGGCCCACGCAAAGCGTGTTTGGATGTACTGAGGTGAACGCCAAGCTGCAGAATGGGCGCCCCTCGCTCAACGGCGCAGCTCTCTCCGAAGAATCTTGCCGACGTTCGTCTTGGGCAGTTCGTCTCGAAACTCGATGTGTTTGGGGCGTTTGTAGCCCGTCAGGTTGTCGTGACAGTAGGCCGCTACCTGCTCTTCGGTGAGGGTGGGGTCGCCCTTCACGATGAACACCTTGATCGCTTCGCCAGATTTCGCATCGGGAATGCCGATTGCGGCACATTCCACGACGCCAGGGCAGAGGGATATCACGTTTTCCAGTTCGTTGGGGAACACGTTGAAGCCCGACACGATGATCATGTCCTTTTTGCGATCCACGATCTTGGTGTAGCCCGCGGCGTCCATGATGCCGATGTCTCCCGTTCGCATGAAACCGTCGGCGGTGAATGTTTTGGCGTTCTCCGCGGGCTGGTTGTAGTAGCCCACCATGACGTTGGGCCCCTTGATGCAGATTTCCCCGGCGTGGCCCAGGGCCAGTGACCTGCCCTCATCGTCTTTGATGGCGATTTCAATGCCCGGCAAGGGCAACCCGATGGAGCCGGTGAACTCCCGGTTGGTGACGGGATTGTTGGTGCCAATGGCACAGGTTTCGCTCATGCCCCAGCCTTCGATCATGGGGCAGTGCGTCACTTGCAGCCAATGACGCGCCGTGCCTTCCGAGGCCGCCATGCCCCCCGCTTGTGAGACGACGAGGGTGGAGAAATCGAGGTTGCGGAACTGCGGGTTTTGCAGCAACGAGTTGAACAGGGTGTTGACCGCGGGCAGCAGGTGGAAGGGGCGCTTCTTCAGAACGTCCACAAACCGGGGAATGTCGCGCGGGTTGGGGATGAGCGTCATGAACGATCCCCCGCGGATGGACAGCAGGCTGAGCGTCAACGCGAAGATGTGATAAAGCGGCAAGGCCGCGATGTTGTTGGCTTTGCGGACATCGCCAATCCGAGCCAGGGCGGGCGAGAACCAGGCTTCGGCCTGCAAGGTGGCCGCCAGAACATTGCCATGGGTCAGCATGGCCCCCTTGGACAAGCCGGTGGTGCCCCCGGTGTACTGAAGGAACGCCAGCGACTGGTGCGTCAACGCCGGGCGTGTGAAGGGCTGCGAATGCCCTTGGCGCAACACGGTTGAAAAGGCCTGGACCTCAATGTCGCCCTGCGGTCCGTGCAGAGGCAGCCTGAACGCCGGGACCATGCGCGCCAGGTGCCGGACCGCGAACGTGATCCAACGGCCGAGCCAAAAGCCCAGCATGTCGCCCATGGACGCGAGCACCACGTGCCGGACCTGTGTGTGTGCAATGGCTTCTTCCAGCGTGTGGGCAAAGTTTTCGAGAATGAAGATGGCCTCGGCCCCGGAATCTTTCAGCTGGTGTTCCAGTTCACGCGCCGTGTAGAGCGGGTTGACGTTCACGCAGGTGTAGCCTGCCCGCAGGATGGCCACCATGACGATCAGAAACTGCGGGATGTTGGGCATCATCAGCGCCACCCGGGCACCTGGGGACAGCCCCTGGGCCTGCAGCCATGCGGCCATGGCCGTGGACCATTCATCCAGTTGCCCGTAGCTCATCCAACGCTCCATGCACACGCTGACGGGCGAGGATGCGTTTTTGCGGAAAGACTCTTCCAGCAACTCCACGAGCGACGGGTAGGCGTCCAGGTTCACATCGTGAGGCACGCCTTCGGGATAGCTGTTCAACCAGGGTTTGTTGGTGTCCATGTGATCTCCTGCGGACATTCTCCCTGGGCCGACAGGCACGGGGATTCAGGGCTAGCCCTGAGTCCTGTCACGCAAAGCACACACGGATCAACGGCTTGGCGTGGGCGTGAGGCAACACCTCAGGGTGTGTTGGGCGTCGCCGGGCCGATCAAACAACGTGGACATCCAGGCGACCTCCCGGGCGCCAATGACATCGAGGAATGCGGATGGGTCTTGGAGGCTGCGGAAAGCGTCGAAGCCCCCCTCCAGCACCCGTTGCAACAGGTCCAGACCCGCCGCACGGGCCGGTCTGCGCATGAGTTTGAGCGCCGTGCGCAGGCCGGGGATGCGAACCACATGAGTCAGCTGGTGACCCATGTCGACCACTCCGGTCAATTGAGACCCCCGGTCATCCCGGTGACCGAGCGACTGCCACGCCGCCACATAATCGGCGGCGCATACGGCGACACCTGCGGGGGTGAACATGGTCGGCGGGGTGGGGCGCACCTGCGCCCACGCGCGCGCCAACGCCAAATCCAGCGACTCGGTGAGGGCGTGCACATGGGCCAGCTGCAAGGCCAGGGACAGCACGCTGGGCGGGAACAGGCGCTCCAGCGCGGATGCAATGCGGGCAAACTGGGCATCACGCTGTGCATAGTCGTCCGATCCATACAGTTCCTCCAGGAAGAACGTGGTGGCCTCCCGGTGTGCGGGGCTCGCCAGCAGGTCGGCATACGTGTACCGAAACCGCTGCACCTGCACCTGCCGGACGGCAGAAAGCCAGGGCACCAAGCCCTCGTCCACGGCGGCCTGGTGACAGGCCTGCACCCGTTCCAGGTGTTGGCGCAGGGTGAGGGTGGAAGTGTCCATGGGTGGCTTGAGCAGCAGGCCCCATTGTCGGCGGACCTGCTCGCAGGTCTGACGTCCCTAGAGATCCTCCCCTACGCGTTGCCCAACACCGGTGCGATAGTGCCGCGGGTGAACCACATTCAACTGACAAGACGACGCTGGCTGCGCTGGGGCCTGGGGGCCGTGGCGGTGGCCGCGGCGGGTGGGGGCTGGCTCGTCAGTCGGCCCCCCGCCTGGCAAAGGAACCAGTTTGGCGAGCCCGCCGCCGCTGTATGGCGGGCGGTGGCGCAGGCGTTTCTGGATGGCGTGCTGCCCACCCTCCCTCAAGATCGGCAGACCGCCTTGGTGGCTTGGCAGGAGCGCCTCAACCAGGCGGTGGCCAGCCTGCCCCCACACACCCAAAAGGAGCTGGCACAACTGCTGACGCTGCTGACCCTGCCCCTGGGGCGCCGCACGGTGGCCGGACTGGGGCCCGATTGGGTTGAGGCGTCCGTGGCCGAGGTGCAAGCCGCTCTGCAAGGCATGCGGTCGAGCCGCCTGGCGCCCCGCCAGCAGGCCTATTTGGCACTGCACGACCTGACCGGCGCCACCTACTTTTCAGACCCATCAACATGGACCGTGCTGGGTTACCCCGGCCCGACACCGCTGTGAGCAAACTGCCCGACCCCTGGGTGCAGGGGCTTCAATCTGGATGGACAGTGTTGGGTCACGACGGGGTGCCGCCCGAGCGACTGGCGTGCGACGTGCTCGTCATCGGCACCGGCGCCGGGGGCGGCATCAGCGCCGAATTGCTGGCCCGCGCGGGGTTTGACGTGCTGATGGTGGAAGAGGGCCCCCTCAAGACCAGCCGCGACTTCAACCAACTCGAAAGCGAGGCCTACCCCTCGCTCTACCAGGAAAGCGCCGCCCGCAAAACCGCGGACAAAGCCATCAACATCCTGCAAGGCCGTTGCGTGGGGGGCTCCACCACGGTCAACTGGACCAGCTCGTTTCGCACCCCGCGTGACACCCTCACCCATTGGCAGGAGCACTTTGGGTTGAGCGAACTCACCGAAGCTGCGCTGCTGCCCTATTTCGAACAGGCCGAACGGCGCTTGAACGTGTCCCCCTGGGAGGTGCCGCCCAACACCAACAACGAGTTGATGCGCAAAGGCGCCACCCGCCTGGGCATACCCGTGTCTGGCATCCGCCGCAACGTGCGGGGCTGCTGGAACCTGGGCTCGTGCGGCATGGGGTGCCCCACCAACGCCAAACAGTCGCAACTGCTCACCGGCGTGCCCACGGCCTTGCAGCACGGCGCACGCCTGCTGGTCAACACCCAGGTGGAGCGCCTGGTCATGGCCGACGGACGCATCACCCAGGTGGCGGCGAAATTTCATGATCAAAAAACGCCTCTAGCGCTTGATTCAAAAGCGCAAGCAGCTATCACCATTGAAGCAAAACACGTGGTGCTGGCTGCGGGGGCCATCAACTCCCCCGGCGTGCTGCTGCGCTCCCAGGCCCCGGACCCCCACCAACGGCTGGGCGCCCGCACCTTCTTGCATCCGGTGGTGATGAGCGCCGCCCACTTTGCCCAGCCCGTGGAAGGCTGGGCGGGGGCACCGCAAACCATTTACACCGACCACTTCCTGAACACCCAGGCGGTGGACGGGCCCATGGGCTACAAGCTGGAAGCGCCGCCCATTCACCCGGTGATTTTTGCCTCCAGCATCCCTGGCTGGGGCCAGGCGCAGGCCGAGCGGCTGCGCACCTTGCCGCACCAGCACATCCAGCTGGCGTTGCTGCGTGACGGCTTTGCCCCGGAGTCACCCGGTGGCCAGGTGCGCCTGCGCTCCGATGGCTCTGCCGAACTGGACTACCCCCTCACCCCGTTTGTGATGGACGGGGCCCGCCGAGCCCTGCTCAGCATGGCCGAAATCCAGTTTGCCGCCGGGGCCGACTGGGTGCTGCCCGTGCACGAGCAGGCTGAACGCTACACCTCCTGGGCGCAGGCCCAGGCCGCCCTTCACGCCCTGCCCATGGTGCCGCTGCAAACCCGGGTGGTCAGCGCCCATGTGATGGGGGGCTGCGGCATGGCCGCCGACCCCACACGCGGCGTGGTGCGGCCCGATGGGGTGCATTGGCAGGTGGCCAACCTGTCGGTGCACGACGGCTCGCTGTTCCCCACCAGCATCGGGGCCAATCCCCAGTTGTCCATCTACGGGCTGGTCAACCGCCTCACGCAAGACCTGATCCGCCGCTTGGGCCGCGAACCCCAGCCGCTGGCCTGAAGGGTCCAAGCGCCACCACGCCACAGGACAGGTCATGCACCCGGCCCCTTGCACCTTGCCTGCCCGCTCCAGCGCCGCCCGGGTGCAACGGGTGCTGTCGCTCGGGGTGCTGGGGTGCTGGCTCATGGCCTTGTGGCCCGGGCACAGTGCGTGGTGGTGGGCGGGGGCACTGGCCCACCCCGGCTTGCTGGGGCTGCAGTTTGCGTTGGCCGCCTGGGGCAGCCGCGGGTGTGTGGGCCGACCCGGGCCGTGGGGCTGGGTGAAGGCCTGGGCGCGGGAGTGGGGCGATTCGGTGCGCATCTTTGGCTGGCTTCAGCCCTGGCGCTGGCGGGCCGAGCCCGACCATTGCCCCGTTCAGTCACTGCCCCAGCCCGCCCGCGGCGTGCTGCTGGTGCACGGCTACTTTTGCAACCGGGGCATGTGGTCGGGCTGGGTGAGGCGCTTGCGGGTGGCGGGGCACCCCGTCATCGCCATCAACCTGGAGCCCCTGTGGGGTGACATCGGCACCCATGGTGGCTTGTTGGCCGAGGCCGTGGCCCGGTTGCAACAGGCCAGCGGTGGTCTGCCCCCACTGGTGGTGGCCCACAGCATGGGCGGCCTGGTGGTGCGCAGTTGGCTGGCTCAACAGCCCGACGCCTGGGCGCACATTCACCAGGTGCTCACACTCGGAACCCCGCACCACGGCACCTGGCTGGCCTGGGGCGGGCGGGGATGCAACGCCCGCCAGATGCGTTGGCACAGCGCCTGGCTTCAGGCCCTGGCGGCGGCGGAAACGACGGTCCCGACCGAGCGGGCGCAGCGGTTTGTCTGCTGGCACTCGCTGGCCGACAACATCGTCATGCCCGCGGGCACCGGCCTGTGGCCGGGTGCGGAAGACCGGTTGCTGACCGACGTGGGCCACATGGCGCTGGCCGAACACCCCGCGGTGTGGGCCGACGTGATGGCGCGATTGCAAACACGCTGAAAAACCGTTGGGGTATCCTGTGCCCCTTCATCACTTCCCGTTTCCGTCAGTGGCTGACCCTCACCCTGCGAACCCCTCGCACCCGTCCGCTTTACCGCCCTCGCGCCACGGCAAATCGGCGCACCGCCCCGAGGACAAGCGCGGCCTGCTGCAACGCATTGCCGAACTGCTGCACCCCGGCCCCGACTCCACCGAAGAGCTGATCGCCTCGCTCTCCGAGGCCGAAGACCGCCACATCATCAACACCGAATCGCGGGTGATGCTGGAAGGGGTG
>DASUON010000463.1:0-4585 GCA_036276615.1 Burkholderiaceae bacterium | reverse complement strand
TTGACATGCTATGACTTTTAAACCGCTCAAAACACCCATGCCCGCCCAACACACGCCGGGGCATGGCGACGTGACGCCGTTATAAACCAGCACCCTGCGCCACCCCATCGGGGTTGCCCTGCCCCGCGTCATGCAGACCTTGCGGTCCTTGCAGGGCTTGCAGGCGGGACAGGCGCTGGTCCGGCGGCAGGCGGCTGAGGTCGGCCACCGCGGCATGAAAGCGGCGGAAGTCGCGCCCTTGCTGCTCAAACAAGGCCTCGAACGCGGGCACCCAGCGGTCGTAGGCCGCCTGCACCGCAAACGTGGCGTTGTTAGCCCGCTCCACCCAGGCGTCGTAACCGCTGTAGCCGCCCCACCCGGCCTTGAGCTGGGCGTAGCGCTGGCGAAACTGCGCCAGCACCTGCGCCTTTTGCCGCCGCAACAGCTCTTCGTTTTTGATAGCACCATCTGCTTGATCAGAAAGCGCCAGGCCATATATTTTCTTCAAACTTTCACGGGTGTCACGGGTCAGGGCACGAAACGCCATGCGCCGCTGGTCGAACACCGCGTAGGCGGCCTGGGCCTGGGGCCCCGCCTGCGCCAGCCAGCGCGGCCCGCCCAGGCGCTCCACCGCGGTGGCGTAGGACTCGTTGAACTCGGTGTCGCCCGACAGGTACAACCGCTGGTGCGCCAGCTCGTGGAACAACAACCGCGCCACCTCGCCTTCGGGCTGGGCGATCATGGTGTTGAGCAACGGGTCGCCCCCCAGCCAGTTGGTCCAGCCCAGGGTGGAATAGGCGGGCACGGGGTACACCGCCGACTCCAGCCCCTGCCCCCGCAGCTGCTGCGCCAGCGCCTGGGCCTGGGTTTCGTCGAAGTAACCGCGGTAGCCCACGCAGCCCAGCACCGGGTAACACCAGGTGTGCAAACGCAAGGAGAACTCCGGGGTGGCCACCACGTTCCACACCACGGCGCGGCGCTTCAGGTCGGCGTAGCGGGTGTAGCTGGCGTTGTCGGGCAGGTCCAGCGCGTCCACCGCAAAACGGCGCATGCGCTGGACCGTGGCCAGCCGGTCCTTGAGGGCGGGGGGCGTGGTGTCATCGGCCAGCCAATCGGCCACGGGCCGGGCGGCACGCATCACCCCCCAATGCCCTTGCACGGCTTGCGCCACATAGGCCAGCCCCTCGGGGGCCGCCGTGGCCGACGCCTCGGATGCGGGCAGGCTGCCACACCCCGTCAGCAGCACAACCGCCACCCCCACGGCCAGGGCGGCAAGCCCCTGGCGGCGCCCATGCGTTGGCCCGGCCATGGCTCAGCCCATGTAAAGCAATATGGCCTGGGCCGAAGGTGGATCCAACTCCACAAACGTCAGCCCCACCTTGAAGCCCCGCCCGTCCGACGAATAGACGCTGTGGCTCACCTTGGCCGTGGTCTGCACCGACTGCGGCCCCTTGGTGCGGGTCAACAAGGTGCATTGAAGCTCGATCACCACGCCGATCTTGGGGTTGATTTCGGCGTAGATGCCCATGCCGCCCGAACTGATGTCGAAGGTGCGGACCTCGAACGCCCGCCCGGCCACCCGCACCACGGCCCGGGTGTGCAAGGGTTTGCGAACCGCGGCCCGGCGATCGTCGGAAGCACTCACACAACCACCTCTTCCACCTGCACCAGGCAGTCGTAGAAGGTGGGGGCCCGGCCCAGATCGGTCAGGGCCTGCCCGGTCAGCTCGTTGACGTTGGTGCCGTTCAACCCCAGCTTGCGCCACCAGATGCCCAGGCCGTTGACCACACCCGGGCGGGCCCGCTCACTCACCCGGGCGGTGCAGTGGTGGCTGCCCCGGTCGTTGAACACCCGCACCCGGGCCCGGTCGGCAATGCCACGGGCGGCGGCATCGGCGGGGTGGATTTCCAGCAGGGGCTCGCCCTCCACGTCACGCAGGCTTTGCACATTGACGAAGGTGGAGTTGAGGAAGTTGCGGGCGGGCGGCGAAATCATGGCCAGCGGGTAGCGGCGGGCCAGCTCGGCGTTGTGTTGCGCCGATTCCAGGTTGGGCACATGGTCGGGCAGGCCGTCCAGCCCCTGGTCGGCCAGGCGCTGGCTGAAGAATTCGCAACGCCCCGACGGGGTGGGAAAACCCCCGTGGGCAAACGGCACCAGCGGGGCGCACCGGGCGGGCAAGGGCACCCAACCCCGGGCCAGCAAGGTGTCGAAGTCCACATCGGCGGGGTCGAACGCCTGGCGGCACAAGGCTTCGTCGGACTCGGCAAAGCAGGGGTCGGTAAAACCCATGCGGGTGGCCAGGTCTCGGAACACCTGGGTGTTGGGGCGCGAATCGCCCAGCGGCGCAATGGCAGGGCGGTTGAGCAGCACATCGGTGTGGCCGTAGCTGGTGTGGATGTCCCAATGCTCCAGCTGGGTGGTGGCGGGCAGGATGTAGTCGGCCCAGTCGGCGGTGTCGGTCTGGAACTGCTCCAGCACCACGGTGAACAGGTCGTCCCGCGCAAAGCCGCGCACCACGTCGCCCGAGTGCGGGGCCACGGCCACCGGGTTGCTGTTGTAAACCACCAGGGCCTGCACCCGGGGGCCACCGGCCAGGATGGCATCGCCCTCGGCGGCGTTGAGCCATTGGCCCACGGTGCTCATGTTGAGCGTGCGCGGCGCTCGCCCACCCAGCCCCAGCGCCAGCAGGTCGGGGCGGAACAAGGCCTCGCGCCGTGTGGGGTAGCTGCCGCTGCTGGACATCAGCAGCCCGCCACTGGCATGCCGCCAACTGCCCAGCAGGGCGGGCAGGCAGGCCACCGCCCGCACCGCGTTGCCGCCGCCCCGCACACGCTGCATGCCGTAGTTCAGGCGGATGGCCACGGGTTCGTTGCGGCGGGCGGTTTCGCCCATGAGCCGCGCCAGGTCACGGATGGCCTGGGCGGGCACGCCGCAGACTTCGGCCGCACGCTCCACATTCCATAGCATGCAGCGCTTTTTGAGAAAGCGTAAACGGCCATTTTCTTCATCAACCCCATCCCACCCCAGGGTGTGCCGCTCGATGTAGTCCGCGTCCAGCCAGCCGTTGACGGTGAATTCGCGCATCAGCGCCAGCGCCAGCGCACCGTCGGTGCCGGGGCGGATGGCCAGGTGGTGGTGGCATTTTTCGGCGGTTTCGGTGCGGCGGGGGTCGATGCACACCAGCGTGGCCCCATGGCGCTTGGCCTCCTGCACATGCCGCCAAAAGTGCAGGTGGCTGGCAATGGCGTTGCTGCCCCAGATGACGATGACCTTGGCCCCGGCAAACGCCTCGACCCGCATGCCCACCTTGCCGCCCAAGGTCTGCACCAGGGCTTCGGCCCCGGCGCTGGCGCAAATGGTGCGGTCCAGCAGGCTGGCGCCCAGGCGGTGGAAAAACCGGGCGGCCATGCCCTCGCCCTGCACCAACCCCATGGTGCCTGCGTAGCTGTAGGGCGCAATGGCCCGGGGGTCTTGGGCCGCCAGGTGTTGCAGGCGCTGGGTGATGTCGGCCAGCGCCTCGTCCCAGCCCACGGGTTGGAACTGGCCGCTGCCTTTGGGGCCGACACGCTTCAACGGGTGAAGCAGGCGCTCAGGGTGGTGGGTGCGCTCGGCGTACTTGGACACCTTGGTGCACAACACCCCTGCGGTGGCCGGATGGTCCGGGTTGCCCTGCACCTTGATGGCCACCCCGTGGCGCACGGTGGTGACCAGGGCACAGGTGTCGGGGCAGTCGTGCGGACACGCGCCGAGGGTGGTTTGCGGGGGCTCGACGTCGAAATCGTTCATGGCGGCGCGGAAACGGGCTGAGGCCGGAGTCAAGTGGCAGAATGGGCCGCAGTTCCAAAAAGAACCCTTCGGACGCGACAAGGAGCTACCGTACCATGGACAGAAGAAAAGCGCTGACACAACTGCAACGTTGGGGCACCCTGGGCTTGGGCTGGCCTTTGCTGGCCTCGGCCCAATCCTCATCCGGCCGAAGCAACACCCTGGTGCTGGGGCAATCGGCCGCATTCAGTGGCCCTTCATCCGAGTTGGGTTTGCAGTACCACGCCGGGGCCCGGCTGTGCTTTGAGCAGTTCAATGCCAACGGAGGCCTGGATGGCCGCAAGATCGAGCTGCAAAAACTCGACGATGGGTATGACCCCGATCGCTGTGTGGCCAACACCCGGCAGTTCATCCAGGAAGGCGTGTTCGCCCTGTTTGGCTACGTGGGCACCGCCACCACCGCCGCTGCCCTGCCGCTGGCCACCGAGGCCAAGGTGCCGCTGTTCGCGCCACTGACCGGCGCCCAATCGTTGCGCGAACCCTACAACCGCTATGTGGTGCATGTGCGGGCGTCGTACATCGACGAAACGGCGGCCATCGTCAAGCAGCTGATGGGGTTGGGCACCAAGCGTGTGGCGGTGTTCCACCAGAACGACGGTTACGGACAGGCGGGCCTGGACGGCGTGCGCAAGGCCATGGCCGCGCACAAGTTGGAGCCGGTGGCCATCGGCACGGTCGAGCGCAACTCCACCGACGTGACCCACGCACTCAACACCATCCTGGCCGCCAACCCCGAAGCGGTGGTGCAGGTGAGCACCTACAAGGCCAGCGCGGTGTTCGT
>DASUON010000462.1:0-4413 GCA_036276615.1 Burkholderiaceae bacterium | reverse complement strand
GCCTCGGCGTGGCGCATCAGGTCGTCCTGGCATTCTTTCCAGGCCGGGGTTTGCAGGGGTTTGATGGCCCCGGCGCGCAGCGTGAGTTTGTCGTTGGGGATGACCAGCCCGTAGTCCACCCCGATGACGCGGCCAAAGCCGCGGCAGGTGTCGCACGCGCCCAGCGCCGAGTTGAAGCTGAACAGCGAGGGCGTGGGCTGCTGGTAGTGCTGGCCGCTGTCCGGGCAGTGCAGGCCGGTGGAAAAGGACCAGACGGCGGGCTCAGCGCCCGGCGTTCCGTCGGTGGCCGCGGCGGGCAACACGTGCACACGCACCTGGCCCTGGCCGCGTTGCAGCGCCACCTCCAGCGCCTCGGCCAGGCGGGCGGGCTCGGTGGCGCTGAGGCGGAAGCGGTCGGCCACCACATCCAGAACCTTGATGGTTTTTTGGCCTCCAGCGCTTTCAGAAGAAGCGCGAGCAGCTCCTTTTTTTGTAGTTTTTGCCTGCCCCTCGGTGGCCGGGCTGGGCAAGGCCACCTCGCGCTGCGCCTGCACGCGGGTGAAGCCGCTGGCGGCCAGCCAGCCTTCCACGTCGGCCTCGGTGGCGCTGGCGGGCAGGGTCACCGGGAAGGTGACCACCAGGCGGGGTTCGTCGCCCTGGCGGGCGGTCCAGGCGGCCACGCGTTGGTGCAGTTCGGCGGCAATGCTTTGCGGGTTGTCCTCGCGCACGGGCTGGGCGGTCACGCGGTCGAACAGCTGCGCACCCCGCGCAAACAGCAGCTTGAGGTGGTCGTTCAGCTCGGTCATGGTGCCCACGGTGGAGCGGGAGCTGCGCACGGGGTTGGTCTGGTCGATGGCGATGGCCGGGGGCACGCCGTCCACCCGGTCCACCGCGGGTTTGTCCATGCGGTCCAAAAACTGACGGGCGTAGGCGCTGAAGGTCTCCACGTAGCGGCGCTGGCCCTCGGCAAACAGGGTGTCGAACACCAGGCTGGACTTGCCCGAGCCGCTGGGGCCGGTGACCACGGTCAGCTCGGCGGTGCGGATGTCCAGGTCCACCCCCTTCAGGTTGTGCTGCCGTGCGCCACGGATGCGGATCAGGCCGGTGTCCCGATCGGCGTCGGGCTGGGGCGTGGGCGTGTCGGGGAGCTGGGACATGGCGGAGGGGGGGGAAAGGAGGGCCGGACATCGGCGCGGGCTGAACATTCTAGGAAGGGTGGCTTACCCGCGCGGCCTGGCGGGGCGTTCAGTTTTTCTTCAACCCGAACAAAAAAGCTCGCGGGGTTTGCCTGCCGCCCCGGTGCTGGGGCAAGCTCGGCGGCATGAACCACACACCCTTGTTTTTTCCGACGTTTGCCCAGGGCATGGCCTTGAGCCTGGGCTTGATCGTGGCCATCGGGGCGCAGAACGCCTTTGTGCTGCGCCAGGGCCTGCGGCGCGAGCACGTGGGCCCCGTGGTGGCGTTTTGTGCGCTGGCCGACGCGGTGCTGATTTCCGCCGGGGTGCTGGGCATGGCCCAGGCGCTGGGAGAGCGGCCCTTGCTGGCCCGCGCCTTGGCGCTGGCGGGCGCGGGGTTTCTGGCCCTGTACGGCTGGCAGGCCCTGTGCCGCGCACGCCAATCGCACCAGTTGCGGGCCGACCTGAACCAGCCGGGCCTGAGCCGCCCCGCCGCCCTGGCCCAGGCCGCGGCCTTCACCCTGCTCAACCCCCATGTGTACCTGGACACGGTGATGTTGGTGGGCAGCATCGGGGCCCAGCAGCCCGCACCGCTGCGGGGCTGGTTTGTGGCCGGGGCCTGCTCGGCCAGCCTGATGTGGTTCACCTCGCTGGGTTTTGGAGCCCGCTGGCTGGCCCCCTGGTTTGCACGCCCCCGGGCCTGGCAGGTGCTGGATGCACTGATTGGGGTCACCATGTGGGTGCTGGCCGCCCTGCTGGTGCACCACGCTTGGGCAGGAAGCTGACACAATCCGCCCCAGCGGGCCGATGTCCGGCCTTCGCCCCCTTCTGTATTGGACGGTGCTGCGATGACCCTGCTTCCTGGCCTGCGCAAACTGCTGCCCTCTGTGTTGACCGTGGGTTTGCTCACGGGGGTTTGCATCCCGTGGGCACAGGCGCAAATCAAGGTGGGAATGCCCTCGGGCTTCACCGGCTCGGTGGCGGCGGGCGTCAAGGAGAACCTGGAAGGTGCGCAGCTGTACCTGGACGCCGTCAACCAGCACGGGGGCGTGCACGGGCAGAAGATCGAGCTGATCCAGGCCGACGACGCCTTCGCCCCCCAGAAAACCGCCCAGGTGGCCGCCGAATTGGCCGACAAACACGACCTGGTGGCCCTGTTCCTGAACCGCGGCACCCCCCACACCGAAGCCCTGCTGCCGCTGCTGGCCAAACTCAAGCTGCCGCTGGTGGCCCCCAGCACCGGGGCCATGGTGGTGCACAGCCCGGTCCATCCCTGGGTGTTCAACGTGCGGGCCACCTACCAACGGGAAGCCGCCCGCGCCGTGGAGCACCTGGCCAGCCTGGGCATCACCCGCATCGCGGTGCTGCAAACCGACGACTCCTTCGGGGCCGACGCGGTGGTGGGCGCCGAAAAGGGCTTGGCCAAGGCGGGCCTGAAGGCCCTCTGGATCGAGAAATTTCCCCGCGACAAACCCGACTTCGGCCCGCTGGCGGCCAAGGTGCAGCAGACCGAGGCGCAGGCGGTGGTGTTCCTGGGGTCGGCGGGCAACGTGGCCACCGGGGTGCTTGCCCTCCGGGCCACGGGCTCGCGGGCGCAGGTGGTGACGCTGTCCAACAACGCGTCTCAGGGCTTCATCAAACTGCTGGGAGAACACGCCCGGGGCGTGATCGTGACCCAGGTGTTCCCGGGCGAGCGGGCGGCGCTGGCCTTCAGCCGCGAAGCACAAGACCTGGCCAAGGCCAAAGGGCTGTCAACCGTGTCCCCCGCCATGCTGGAAGGGTTTGCCGCCGCCAAGGTGCTGGTGGAGGGGCTCAAACGGGCGGGCCCCAACCCCACGGGGAGCAAGCTGCGCGAAGCGCTGGAAGGCATGCGCCACGTTGACCTGGGCGGTCTGACGCTGGGCTACAGCGCCACCGACCACACCGGGCTGGACTTCAGCGACCTGTCCATCGTCGATGCGTCGGGACAGTTCAGGCGCTGAAGCCCGGGCGGGCTGAGGATCAGGCCTTGATGATCATCACCGGCACGGTGGCGTGGGTCAGCACCTTCTGGGTGACGCTGCCCAGGATCAGGGCTTCAATGCCCCGACGACCGTGCGAACCCATGACGATCAGGTCGCAGGCTTCAACCTTGGCCGTGACCAGGATGCCGTCGTAAGCCGCGTCGCGCTCGATGGTGTCGCCAGAGAACGGCACGCCACGCGCCTCGCAGATTTCGCGCAGTTCGGCCAGCACATGGGCGGCGGCGGTCTGCGCGTCGGTCATGTACGCCTGGAGGCTGGCCGGGGCGGTTTCGCCCACGCCTGCGAACGGGAAGGGATCGACCACAAACACACCCACCACCGATGCGCCCTGGCTCTTGGCCAGGTCTGCGGCCACTTCAGCGGCCTTGCGGGCCTGGATCGAGCCGTCGATGGGAACGAGGATTTTCTTGAACATGGATGCCTCCTGAATTGAGATGGGCGGCATGTTACCGCCAGCGCGGGGCGTCTTGCCCCTGCATCAGTCAAATTGATCGTTGATGATTCGTTGGGAGCGTGGGGGAGTGGCCCCAGGGGGCGGGAGCGCGGGGTCCGGCGGAGGGGCTGGGGGACTTGAATGCTGGCCCCGCCCGCGTACGGGCGGGGTTCCCTGCGATGCTCGCCAGGGGGCCGGTGCGGCGGAACTCGCTGCGTTTTGCCGGTGGCAAAACTCCGCTCAGACAGCCGCCGCAAGTCAGAGGTTGAAGCGGGCTGCGCCCGCTGCGGCCCCCTGGCTGCGCTTCTCGGCTGCGCATGTGCGCCCCCACGCCCCACCGCCGGACCCCGCGCTCCCGCCCCCTGGGGCCACCCGTGGGTTGTATGGGAAATCTCAAGAAAAAAATGCCTCTGGCGCTTTTAAATAAAGCGCAATAAGCTATTAAATTAGCAGTGGCCACGACCCACACTCAAGCGCGGGTTCGCCCCCGATGGTGAACCCACAGCACTTCAGCGGGGTGGGGCGGGTGGGCTGTGGGGTGGTTGCCTTCGCCGGTGGCGAGGCGCACAGGCCGTGGGGCGGGGTGCGCGGCAGCGCACCTTCCACCTCTGACTCGTCGCGGCTGTTTGAACGGAGTTTTGCCCAGGGCAAAACGCAGTGAGTTCCGCGACGCGCCCCACGGTCGAGCACCGCAGCGAAGTCCGCAAAGCGGACCCCCGGCGAGGCTCGCACCCCACAGCCCACCCGCCCCACCCCGCCGCGAGGACTCAAGCCGCGAGGACGTGCCCAGAAAACCCAACGA
>DASUON010000461.1:0-2512 GCA_036276615.1 Burkholderiaceae bacterium | reverse complement strand
TGGCCGCCGACCGGTGCACTGACGGTCGTCGCCAGTCGCCCATTGCCATCGAGCACACCACCCCGCGGGCCTTGCCCGCCCTGGGGTTTGACTACCACCCTTCCCAGCCCGTGCTGGCCCACGACGGCCACACCCTGCGCGTGCGCGTGGCCAAGGGCAGTGCGTTGGTGGTGGGGGGCGAACGGTATGCCTTGCAGCAGGTGCATTTCCACACCCCGGGCGGTGACCGGGTGGGCGGCGAAACCTTCCCCCTGTCGGCCCACCTGTTGCACAAGGGCCCCAAAGGCCAGCTGCTGGCGGTGGCGCTGATGTTCCGGCTGGGCCAACCGCACCCGCTGTTGGATCGCTTGTTCAACCTCATTCCCGCCCCCGGTGTCTCGGTGGCGGGTGAGGGCGTGCCCCAGGTCAACCCCGCCGACCTGCTGCCTGCGCAGCGGGGCTACTACCGCTACGTGGGCTCGGAAACTGCGCCCCCGTGCACCGAGGGGGTGGACTGGATCGTCTTGCGCCAGCCCGTGGAGGTGTCGGCGGCGCAACTGGCCCTGTGGAAGGGCCGGTTTGCCGACAACATGCGCGCCGCCCAACCCCAGAACGGCCGACCCGTGCTGGAAAGCCTGCCCTGAACCGTCTTCTTTTTTTGTTTTGTTGGTGATTCCCATGCCCGTTCAACATCCCCTGAAAACCTCTTGGGCGACAGCGCTCGCCCTGGCCTTGTCGCTCGGCACCGTCGCCCATGCCCAGACCAAACCCAACCGCTACACCACCACGGGCATCGAGGTGCCGGTCACGCCTGAAATGACCGGGGCCGGCGCGGTCTCCAGCGGCGTGACGCTGCCCAAGCCCCCGCCGGTCACCGGCAGCCGGGCCAAACCCGTGGCGCACTGGGGCAAGCCGCTGCCGTACCCCATCGTCATTGCCGACCGGCGCAACAACCGCTTGATTGAGGTCACGCCCGACAAGCGCATCGTGTGGGAATTTGCGTCGCCCGACCTCAAGGTCTACCGCGGCAACGAGGACGTGAACTTCTCCGCCGACGGCCTGCAACTGGCCGTGAGCGAGGAAGACAACTTCGACATCCACCTGGTGGACTACGAAAACAAGGCCATCACCTGGACCTACGGCATCCCCGACCACCGCGGCAGCGGCCCCAACCTGCTGAACTACCCGGACGACGCCCACCTGCTGGCCGATGGCAAGGTCATCACCGCCGACATCCGCAACTGCCGCATCCTGGTCATCGACCCCAAGACCCAGGAGATTGCCACCCAGTTCGGCACCACCGGCAAGTGCGAACACAAGCCGCCGCAGCTGCTGGCCCACCCCAACGGGGCCACGCCCATGGACAACGGCGATTTGCTGTTCACCGAAATTTCGGGGTCCTGGATTTCGCGGGTCACCCGCGATGGCGTGGTGAAGTGGTCGGTGCAAGCGCCCAACGTGCGTTACCCGTCCGACGCCTTCCCCACCGTGGACGGCAAGCAGATCATCGTGGCCGACTTTTCCAAGCCTGGGCGCGTGGTGATCTTCGACCCCGCCACCGGCAAGGCCACCTGGGAGTATTTTGTGAAGGAGGGTGAGGGCATGCTGGACCACAGCTCCATCGCCCGCGAGCTGCCGCACACCGGCGACATCCTGGTGGTGGACGACCTGAACGACCGCGTCATCGTCATCGACCGGCAGACCCGCCAGATCATCTGGCAGTACGGCGAAAAGAACAAAAAGGGCCACACCCCCGGCCTGCTGAACTACCCTGACGGCGTGGACCTGGACGTGTTCCGCGACTGGAAGGCTGCGGCCAAATGAGACTCACCCGCCCGCTGGCCCATGGCCTGCTACTTTCCCTGGCCTTGTGTGCGGGCGCGGCCCACGCCGACAAGGCCGCTGCCATCGATGAGATGGAGGGCTACCTGGAGTTTGTGGACTACGGCGGCGGGGTGATCTTTGCCGAGCAGATCCCCAAGGACGAGTGGCCCAAGATGCTGGTGATCGACGCCCGTGACGCCGGTCAGTTTGCCAAGGGCCACATCCCCGGTGCCGTCAACATGGATTGGCGCCAGGTGCTGGCCCAGCGCAACAGCATCCCCAAGAACAAACCCGTGCTGCTGTACTGCAACACCGGCAGCCTGTCGGCGCAGGCGGGGTTTGCGTTGCGGGTGGCCGGGTGGGACAACGTGCGCATCCTGCAAGGCGGCATGGAGGAGTGGAAAGCCAAAGGCGGTTTTGACGCATCCACCCAGGCCACGGCACCGGCCAAGCACTGACGGCCGCTTGCGTCTCGGTTTTTGAGACGCAATGCGGGTATCTTTGGGCCACATGCACACCGTCAGCCCTTACCCCACCAACTACATCTCCACTTACCTGGGCAACCGCTTCCACCCGGAGGGGCCGCGCATCGACCATGTGGCGCTGGAAGACATTGCCCACGGCCTGGCCTACCAGTGCCGCTTCAACGGTCAGACCCGCGCCTTTTATTCGGTGGCCCAACACAGCCTGTTGGTGGCGTCGGTGCTGC
>DASUON010000460.1:0-4627 GCA_036276615.1 Burkholderiaceae bacterium | reverse complement strand
GGCATCGAGGGCAAGGGCGGCACCTGGAGCGCCGAGCAGGAGGCAGCCTTCAAGCAGCCGCTGCTCGATCAGTTCACCCACCAGTCCAACCCCTACTACGCCACCGCCCGCCTGTGGGACGACGGCATCATTGACCCCGCCGACACCCGCCGGGTGCTGGCCCTGGGCCTGAGTGCCGCGCTCAATGCGCCCATCCCCGACACCCAGTTCGGCGTGTTCCGCATGTGATGGGACAGGCATGAGCAACCTGAGCATTTCCAACACCGGGCACGTGGCCCGCATCAGCCTCAACCGCCCCGAGGTGCGCAACGCCTTCAACGACGAGGTGATTGCCGAACTCACCCAGGCGTTCACGGCGGTGGGGCAAGACCCCGCCGTGCGCGCCGTGGTCCTGGCCGCCGAGGGGCCTGCCTTCTGCGCGGGGGCCGACCTGAACTGGATGCGCCGCATGGCCGACTACACCCGCGACGAGAACCTGGCCGACGCCGCCAAGCTCGCCGCCATGCTGCAGGCCCTCTACACCTGCCCCAAGCCCACAGTGGCCCGCATCCAGGGTGACGTGTTTGCGGGAGGCATGGGCCTGGTGGCCGCCTGCGACATGGCCGTGAGCGTGGACACCGCCACCTTCTGCCTGAGCGAGGTCAAGCTGGGTTTGGCCCCTTCCACCATCAGCCCCTACGTCATCCGCGCCATGGGGGCGCGGGCCTCACACCGTTACTTCCTCACCGCCGAGCGCTTCAGCGCCGCCGAGGCCTTGCGCATCGGCTTTGTGCACGAGGTGGTGGCTGACGCGCCCGCGCTCGATGCCAAAGTGGACGAACTGCTCAAGGCACTCGCCAGCGCCAGCCCCCACGCCGTGACGGCCTGCAAAACCCTGCTGCACGACGTGGCGGGGCAGGACATTGACGCCACGCTGGTGGCCCGCACCGTGGAGAGCATTGCCGACCTGCGCGCCTCCGAACAAGGGCGCGAGGGCGTGCAGTCCTTCCTGCAAAAACGCAAACCGAATTGGTTGGCCTGAGCCCCCAAACGACGACTGGAGACCCAACCATGTTCACCAAAATCCTGATCGCCAACCGGGGCGAAATCGCCTGTCGTGTGGCCGCCACCGCCCGCCGCCTGGGGGTGAAAACCGTGGCCGTGTACTCTGATGCTGACGCCAACGCCAAACACGTGGCCGCCTGTGACGAGGCCGTGCACATCGGCGGCAGCGCCCCCAAGGACAGCTACCTGCGCTGGGAGCGCATCATCGAAGCCGCCCAGGCCACCGGCGCCCAGGCCATCCACCCAGGCTATGGCTTCCTGAGCGAGAACGAAGACTTTGCCAACGCCTGCGCCGCCGCCGGGCTGGTGTTCATCGGCCCGCCCGCCAGCGCCATCCTGGCCATGGGCCTCAAGGCCGAAAGCAAACGCCTGATGGAAACCGCGGGTGTGCCCCTGGTGCCGGGGTACCACGGGGCCGACCAGGACCCCACCCTGCTGCAACGCGAGGCCGACCGCATCGGCTACCCCGTGCTCATCAAGGCCAGCGCGGGCGGCGGGGGCAAGGGCATGCGCATTGTGGAAAAGGCCGACGGCTTTGCCGCTGCGCTGGCCGGCTGCCAGCGCGAAGCCATCAACAGCTTCGGCAGCGATGCGGTGCTGATCGAAAAATACGTGCAGCGCCCCCGCCACATCGAAATCCAGGTGTTTGCCGACGCCCACGGCAACGCCGTCTACCTGTTCGAGCGCGATTGTTCCGTGCAGCGCCGCCACCAGAAGGTGCTGGAAGAAGCCCCCGCCCCCGGCATGACGCCCGAGCTGCGCCAGGCCATGGGCCAGGTGGCCGTGGCCGCGGCCCGCGCCGTGAACTACGTGGGCGCGGGCACGGTGGAATTCATCGTGGAGCAGCCCCAGGGCTACGGACTGGACGGCGCGGTGGAGGCCATGACCGAGCCAGCGCCGGGCCGCTCCAAGCTGGCGAGTGCCCCCTTGGGGGGCAGCGCAGCCCCGGCAGGGGCCAGCGTGGGGGCCAAGTTCTACTTCATGGAAATGAACACCCGCCTGCAGGTCGAGCACCCGGTGACCGAAGCCATCACCGGCCTGGACCTGGTGGAGTGGCAGCTGCGCGTGGCCAGTGGCGAGCCGCTGCCCCTGAAACAGGAGCAGCTCACGCTTTCAGGCCATGCGCTGGAGGCCAGAATCTGTGCTGAAAACCCCGACAAACAATTCCTGCCCGCCACCGGCACCCTGCAGGTGTACCGCAAGCCCGACGCCGCATCGTTTGCGGTGGCCCCGGTGCGGTTTGACGACGGCGTGCGCGAAGGTGATGCCATCAGCCCCTACTACGACTCCATGGTGGCCAAGCTCATCGTCCACGGTGACACGCGCGAACAGGCCTTGGCCCGGCTGGACGCCGCGCTGGCCCAGACCCACATCGTGGGCCTGACCACCAACGTGCAGTTTTTGCGCCATGTGGTCCGCAGCGAATCGTTCGCGCAGGCGCGGCTGGACACCGCCCTCATCCAGCGTGAATCCGCCGTGCTGTTCCAGCAAGACCCCGTGGGCCTGGCCCTGGCCGCCGCCGCCGACGTGGCCCGCACCCTGCTGGACGAACGGGCCGGGGAAGGCCCTGACCCCTTCAGCCGCACCGATGGCTGGCGCAGCCACGGCACCTTGGTGCGCCGCTTTGCGTTTGAATACCCCGGGCACGACGGCACCGTGCCCGCCGCGCTGACCTACCAACACGGCGGTGGCTTGCACCTGGCGGTGGGCGAGGGTGGGGCGGTGGCCGAAGGGCCCCTGTCGTTCCAGCCCCATGCCAGCGGCCAGGGTGACGCCATTGACCTGCAATTTGCCGGGCAGCGCACCCGCGTCACCGTCTACCGCCGCGGCGAGGTGGCCCACATCCACACCGACGCCGGGGCCACCCACATCGTGTCGGTGGACCTGCTGGCCCACGCGGGCGACGGCCAGGGCGAAGGCGGTCGGCTGACCGCGCCCATGCCGGGCAAGGTGGTGTCCTTCGCCGTCCAGGCGGGCGACACGGTGCGCAAGGGCCAGGCCCTGGCAGTGATGGAGGCCATGAAGATGGAGCACACCATCGCCGCCCCCGCCGACGGCGTGGTGGCCGAACTGCTGTACGCTGCGGGCGATCAGGTGACCGAAGGGGCCGAGCTGCTCAAGCTGACCCCCGCCTGACCCCCGCGGGGAACCAGGGGACTGGATTCCTTCAAGCTTTTTTGCTGCCTGGCGCTTTTTCAATAAGCGCAGGCAGCTATTGTTTTTGTAGCCATGCGCATTGTGTTTTACTGCACGGGCACGGCCCCTGAACCCTGGCTCGCGGGCCTGCGGGCGGCCTTGCCCGAAGCGGACGTGTTCTTGTGGACCCACGGGGCCCCGCAGGCCGACCACGCGGTGGTCTGGGCCCCGCCGCAGGCCTTCATCGACGAGCAGCCTGGGCTGCAAACCCTGTTCAACATCGGGGCCGGGGTGGATGCCTTGTTGCGCCTGCAACTGCCGCCGGGCGTGCAGGTGGTGCGGCTGGACGACGCCGGCATGTCGGTGCAGATGGCCGAGTACGTGTGCCAGGCCGTCATCCGCCATTTCCGCGAGTTCGACGTGTCCGAGCGCGACATGGCCCAAGGCCGCTGGGCCTTCCGCAAGCCGCGGCTGCGATCCGACTTCCCGGTGGGCGTCATGGGCCTGGGTGTGCTGGGCACGCGGGTGGCGCAGGCGCTGCGCGTGTTTGAGTTTCCCGTGCTGGGCTGGAGCCGTTCACCCAAGGACGTGCCGGGCGTGCAGACGCTGGCGGGCGAGGATCGGTTTCACGACTTCCTGGCGTCGTGCCGGGTGCTGGTCAACCTGCTGCCGCTGACGGCGCAGACCGAGAACATCCTCAACCGCCACACCTTGTCGCGCCTGCAGCCCGGGGGCTACCTGATCAACGTGGCCCGTGGTGCCCACCTGGTGGACGCCGACCTGCTGGCCCTGCTGGACGAAGGCCACCTGGCCGGTGCCACGCTGGACGTGTTCCGCTCCGAGCCCTTGCCGCCTGAGCATCCGTTCTGGGGGCACCCCAAGCTCACGCTCACGCCCCACACCTCGGCCCGCACCCTGCGCGACGAGAGCATTGCCCAGATTGCGGGCAAAATCCGCGCCCTGGCGGCGGGCCAGCCCGTGGCGGGCGTGGTGAACCGCTCCCTGGGCTACTGAGCTTGCGCTGGCTGTTGTTGCGCACACCACAATCGCGGCATGAGTTATCTCAAACCTTGGCTCAGTCTGGATCAACAGCTTGAACGGCTGCAGGCCCGTGGCTTGGCGGTATCGGATCGCGACAAGGCGTTGACCTCTTTGCACCGCATTGGTTACTACCGCCTCAGTGGGTACTGGTTTGCTTTGCGTGAACGGTCTGGCCCCTGTTGTGTGCTTGACAAGCCTCGACATGGCAAGCAAAAAGTCAAGGTGGAAACCATGGCGCTGGACACGTTCAAATCCGGTGCCACGTTTGAAAATGCGGTGCACCTGTATGTGTTTGACAAGCAGTTGCGCCTGTTGGTCATGGATGCGCTGGAACGGGTGGAAGTGGCGTTGCGCGTTGATGTGTCGTACACGCTCGGCAAGTTGGATCCGTTTGCCTACTTGCGGG
>DASUON010000459.1:0-13024 GCA_036276615.1 Burkholderiaceae bacterium | reverse complement strand
GGGACTTCTTTGAATTCAGCCATGATGGACCTTGTTTTTCATCGCAAGTGGGGAGCGTGCGGCCTCAGGCCTTCTTGTCTTCGCCGATCAGCAACACCGTGTCGGACAGGTACATGTGCGGGGGCACTTCCAGGTTGTCCGGTGCTGGCTTGTTCTTGAACACACGACCTGCCATGTCGAACGTGGATCCGTGGCAAGGGCAGAGGAAGCCTCCCGCCCAGTCATCGGGCAACGACGGTTGAGCACCAGGCGTGAACTTGTCAGAGGGCGAGCAGCCCAAATGCGAGCAAATGCCCACACCCACAAACACCTCAGGCTTGATTGAGCGGTGCTTGTTCTTGGCGTATTCAGGAATGGGGTAGGCCTTGCGCTCGGAGTTCGGGTCTGCCAGCTGAGATTCCGTCTTGTCCAGAGAAGCCAGTTGCTCCGGGGTGCGACGAATGACCCACACAGGTTTTCCGCGCCACTCCACTGTGAGTTTTTCTCCGGGCTTGACACCGGAAATGTCCACCTCTACCGCAGCACCTGCGGCCTTGGCTCGCTCAGAGGGGGCAAATGAGCTGACAAAGGGGACAGCCACGGCGGCAGCACCCGCCCCGCCCATGGCACACGATGTGATCAGCCAATTGCGTCGGCTGTTGTCTACGTTTGCTTCGCTCATGCAGATCTTTCCTGGCTAGGTTCAATGGGGAAACCATACGGTCAACCTGAGGATTGTAGTAAACCCTAGTGGGGTTGAACCAATTTCTGGAGATCGGATCGGCACTGCCGCCCCGCTACCATCTGTATTTGTCACTTCAACCCCCTTGCAGGAGCACACAAATGAGCAATCAGGCCATTCAAACCGTCGGCATTGTTGGCGCAGGCACCATGGGCAACGGCATTGCGCAAGCCTGCGCCGTCCATGGACTGAGCGTGGTGATGGTGGACATCAGCGAAGCCGCCGTGGCCAAAGGTCTGGCCACCATTTCGTCAAGCCTTGACCGCTTGATCAAGAAGGAAAAACTGACCGAAGCCGACAAGCTGGCCGCCATGTCCCGCATCAAGGGCAGCACCCAGTATGACGACCTGAAAGGTGCTCAACTGGTCATTGAGGCCGCCACCGAAAACGAGACGTTGAAGGTCAAGATCCTTCAACAGCTCGATCAAATGTTGGATGCCAGCGCCATCCTGGCCACCAACACCTCCAGCATCTCCATCACCAAGCTGGCGGCGGTCACCCAAAGGGCCGACCGCTTCATCGGGATGCACTTTTTCAACCCCGTGCCCATGATGGCCCTGGTGGAGATCATCCGAGGTCTTCAGACCAGCGATGCCACACACGACACGGTCAAGGCACTGGCAGAACAACTGGGCAAAACCCCCATCACCGTCAAGAACGCGCCCGGCTTTGTGGTCAACCGAATCCTGGTGCCGATGATCAACGAGGCCTTCTTTGTCCTGGCAGAAGGCCTTGCATCCCCCGAAGACATCGACGCGGGCATGAAGTTGGGCTGCAACCACCCCATCGGACCGCTGGCACTGGCCGACATGATCGGTCTGGACGTGTGCCTGGCCGTGATGAACGTGTACTTCAGCGAGTTCAACGACTCGAAATACCGCCCCTGCCCCTTGTTGAAGGAGATGGTGGCGGCAGGTTATCTGGGGCGCAAGACCGGACGGGGGGTTTACACCTACTGAGGGGTTCACCTCCGGTTGCGGCAAGTCAACACCCGCAACGCGCCCCCGGCAATAATCTGGCGGCAACAGCCATGCCACAAAGGGAGGGACGCTCATGAGGGCATTCAGTGTCACGGTGGGGGCATCAGAGCCCACCGACGAGGTCGACATGTTCCAGTTCCTGGACTCGACCCACCAACAAATCGACTTGCAGCTCCTGCGCCTGACGCTGCTGGTGGAAAGACTTGAGCATCGGCCACTCACCCCCGACGAAACGCGCCAGGGGAGTGAGTTGATCGGCTTTTTCCGGAACGACGCGCGAATCCACCACCAGGACGAAGAGCGGCATGTGTTGCCCTCGCTCCTGAGCAGTCCCATCCCCGCCACCGCCGATGTGGCCCGCAAGCTCCAACAAGACCACCAGTGGCTGGAACAACTCTGGCTGGCCATTGACCCTTGCATTGACGCCGCGGTCATGGGCAGCCGCTGGTTCGACCAGCAAGAACTGACCCACGCCGTTGGCCTCTACACCGACCTGTACGCGGACCACATGGTGTTGGAGGAAACGGTGGCCTATCCTCAGGCGCACCAACACCTGTCAGCCCAGCTGCTTCAAGGCGCCAGCCGCGACCTGTCACGACGGTGGACCCTGCACCAACGCACCGCCACCCGTGCGGCACACAAGGACAAGGGCATCCTGCGATGATGACAACCCACCTGTGAGGCTCCCCCCATGACTTCTTTTGACTTCGACCTGTTTGTGATCGGAGGTGGCAGTGGCGGCGTCAGGGCTGCTCGCATGGCCGCTCAACGTGGTGCCCGCGTGGGCATGGCAGAAATGCTGGGCACCGATGGTTTGGGCGGCACTTGCGTCAACGTTGGCTGCATCCCCAAAAAGCTCTACAGCTACGCCGCCCACTACGCCGAGGCCGCACAGGAAGCGCATGGCTACGGCTGGGAAGGGCAGCAGCCCACCTTGAATTGGGACACCCTGAAGGCCCACAGGGCCACCGAAATCAACCGACTCAATGGCGTCTACGCCAACCTGCTGAGAGGCTCCGGGGTGACGGTGTTCAATGCCTTTGCCTGCTTCGAAGATGCCCACACCCTGCGTTTGGCGACGCTCAACGCCGATGGCTCCGCCGGACACCAGCAGGTGAGTGCGCAACACATCCTGATCGCCACCGGCGGTACGCCCCATGTGCCGCACTTTGTCGGGCGGGAACACGTCGTCACCTCCGAGGCCATGTTCGACCTCCCGCAGTTCCCTGAACGGCTGGTGGTGGTGGGCGGGGGCTACATCGCCTGTGAATTTGCGTCCATCTTCCACGGACTGGGATCGCAAGTCACCCAGCTTTACCGCGGCGATCAGGTGCTGCGGGGTTTTGACGACGAAGTCCGCCATTTCCTGGCGGCGGAAATGCTCAAAGCCGGGGTGGACCTGCGGCTCAATGCGGGCGTGCTGTCCGTCGAAAAGCAACCCGATGGCCTGCACGTGAGGCTGGAAGACGGCAACACCCTTGTCGCCGATGTGGTCCTGTACGCCACCGGGCGGGTGCCCCTGGTGCAAGGACTCCAGCTCGACCGCGTGGGCGTGGCCCAAGGCGCCCAGGGCGCCATTCTGGTCAACGACCGGTACCAGACCAACGTGCCCCACATCCATGCGGTGGGCGACGTCACCGCGCGGGTGCAGCTCACCCCGGTGGCGCTGGGCGAGGCCATGGTGGTGGTGGACCACCTGTTCGGCCCCGCCCCCGGCAAGACACCGCGACGCATGGGCTATGACCTCGTTCCCACTGCCGTGTTCACCCACCCCAACGTGGGCACGGTGGGGCTGACCGAAGCACAGGCCAGAGAACAGTGCGAAGCCATCACCGTGTTCCGCTCCGAGTTCCGCGCCCTCAAGCACACCCTGAGCGGCAGCAGCGAGCGCACACTGATGAAGCTCATTGTGGACACCGCCACCGACCGCGTGGTGGGTTTGCACATGGTGGGCGCAGAGGCTGGAGAAATCGTCCAGGGGTTTGCCGTGGCCATGCGGGCTGGGGCCACCAAGGCAGACTTCGACGCCACCGTGGGCATCCACCCCACCGCGGCAGAAGAATTCGTGACGATGCGCGAACCCACGCGTCAATGAACATCGGACAAACCGTCATGCTGCTGCCCGAGTTCATTGCCCCCACCCGCCACGCCGACGCCCGCAGTGCGCTGCAACAGGTTCAGGCCATCTACCAGTCCGCCATCCATCACCTGCGCCAAGCCATGCAAGCGTATGTGCGTGGCGAGTTGGAGGGACACCAGCGTGTTCGCGCCCACTACCCGCTGGTGCGCCTGCACACCCCACACAGCCGACGCCATGAAGGCGGCCCCCACACTCGACTGAGCTACGGCTTTGTGGCAGGCCCCGGGCGCTACGAAACCACCCTGACCCGCCCCGACCTGTTTGCCGACTACCACCTGCGCCAGTTCGAACTGTTGCTGCACAACCATGGGGGTGAATTGGAAGTGGGCACCAGCTCACAGCCCATCCCCATCCATTTTTCGTTTGCGGACCACGACCATGTGGAAGGCCACCTCAGCGCCGAACGCCGGGCGCTGATGCGCGATGTGTTCGACCTGCCCGACCTGACGGTGATGGACGACGGCATTGCCAACGGCACCCATGAACCCGCACCCGGTGAGGCCCTGCCCTTGTCGCTGTTCACCGCGCCACGGGTGGACTACTCGCTGCAACGCCTGAGGCACTACAGCGGCACCGCACCCGAGTGGTTCCAGAACTTTGTGTTGTTCACCAACTACCAGTTCTACATCGACGAGTTCATTCGCCTGGGGCGTGCCGCCATGCAAGACCCGGCCAGCGACTACGTGGCCTTTGTCGAGCCCGGCAACGTGGTCACGCGGCGCGTGGGGCTGGCGGCACAGGCTGTGGATGCACTGGGCCAGGAACCGCCCCGCCTGCCGCAAATGCCCGCCTACCACCTGCTGCGCGAGGACCGCTCGGGCATCACCATGGTCAACATCGGCGTGGGGCCCAGCAACGCCAAGACCATCACCGACCACATTGCCGTGCTGCGTCCCCACGCCTGGCTGATGCTGGGCCACTGCGCCGGCTTGCGCAACGGGCAGCAACTGGGCGACTACGTGCTGGCCCACGCCTACGTCCGCGAGGACCACGTGCTGGACGAAGAAGTGCCGCTGTGGGTGCCCATCCCGGCCCTGGCCGAGGTCCAACTGGCCCTGGAAGCCGCCGTGGCCGACGTGACGGGGCTGCCACCCCACGAACTCAAAACCGTGATGCGCACCGGCACCGTGGCCAGCACCGACAACCGCAACTGGGAGCTGCTGCCCACCCGCAACGCGGCCACCACCCCGCAGCGCCGCCTGTCGCAAAGCCGCGCCGTGGCCCTGGACATGGAAAGCGCCACCATCGCGGCCAACGGGTTCCGGTTCCGTGTGCCCTATGGCACGCTGCTGTGCGTCAGCGACAAGCCCCTTCATGGGGAAATCAAACTGCCCGGCATGGCCAACCACTTCTACCGGGAGCGCGTGGACCAGCACCTGCGCATCGGCATCCGCACCATTGAACGCCTGCGCCAGCAAGGCACCGAGCAGTTGCACAGCCGCAAGTTGCGCAGCTTTGCCGAAGTGGCGTTCCAGTGAGCCGCGTGCATGCCGCTGTTTGACGTCCGCACCGTCCTGGCCCTGACGGCCCTGAACCTGTTTGCCATTTCCGCCGCCATGTCGCTGGTGATGGGCAAACAGCTCAGTCGCGCCGCTCGGTCGGCGCGGGCCAGTCTGGTGGCGCAGGCATTGGGTTGGAGCGCCATCGTGACCTCGGGCTATTTCTGGGATCGCCCCTTGTCTGTCCTGGCCATGGTCTGCGCCACCGCATCCAACCAACTGATGCATCGGGCGCTGGAAGGCTGGCTGGGCCCGCGCCCCTTCAAACGGACACTCATGCTGTTGAGTGTGGCCATGCCCCTGGGCTACGCCTTGAGCTTTGACAGTTACCCCTTCCGCGTGGGCTGGGCCAACCTGTGTCTGGCCTTGCAGTTTGGCATGTTGGCTGCCTGTGCCCTGTGGCCCACCCACCGTGCACGCCCCAAGGACGGCTGGCGCGTGTTGCTGGCCCTGTGTTACGGAGCCATGACCCTCCTGACCGCCATTCGCGGCATCCTGGGGGCCTGGTTCACCGAGCTCTATCCCACCTTCGCAACCCCTCACCCGGCCAACGTGACCGCACAAGTGGCGGCCAACGTTTGCCTGGTGCTGACCATGATGGCGGTGCTGGTGGCCTGGCGGCGTGAAGTGGAGGTGAAGCTGGAGGAACAGGCCTACACCGATTCACTGACCGGGCTGCTGAACCGCCGGGGCTGGATGAAACACGCCGAGCTGACCCTGGCCCACGCCCGCCGAAACCAATGGAATGTGGCGGTCTTGCTGCTGGACCTGGACCACTTCAAACACGTCAACGACGTCTATGGCCATGAATTGGGTGACCGTGCCCTGCACCTGTTGGGCCGGGCCATCCACGGATGCCTTCGCCAAAGTGACGTCAGCGGTCGCATGGGCGGGGAAGAGTTCGTGCTGCTGCTGCCCAACATCACACCGCCCGATGCCCAGGCGCTGGACCAACGGCTGCGCGACAGCTTTCAGCACCTGACCGCCGACCGCATGCAGCTGGAACTGAACTTCAGCTCCGGGCTGGCCTTTTGCGACCTTCAGGACCCCGAGGGCCTGAAAAAAGCCCTGATCCACGCCGACGGTGCGATGTACCAGGCCAAAGCCAATGGGCGAGGCAGGCTGTGCGCCAGCCCGGCCATCAACATCACGGTGCCAGACGCCCTGATCCACTGAGCAGTTGCGCGGCCTCCTGCGCCGCCACCCGGCCTTCGTCGGTGGGCACCACCCACACTTCCACGGTGCTGCGCTCGGCACTGATGCGGCGCATCTCGTCCCCCACCGCCGCACGGTTGGCATCGGCATCCAGCACCACCCCCATCCAGGCGAGTTGTGCGCACACGTCCTGACGCAGCTGCACATCGTGCTCGCCAATGCCACCGCTGAAGGCCAGCACATCCAACCCTTGCAGACACGCGACGAGGGCCCCAGCCTCGCGCACCACCCGGTAGGTGAACAGGTCAATGGCCAACCGGGCCGACGGGCTGCCATCGGTGCGCAGGCGGCGCATGTCTGCCGAAATGCCCGACACCCCCAGCAAGCCGCCCTGCTTGTACAGCAGCTTTTCCAGTCGGTCGTGGTCCCAGCCCTGCTCCAGCAGGTACAGCAGCACCCCCGCATCGAGCGAACCGGAGCGCGTGCCCATCATCAGCCCATCCAGGGCCGAGAAGCCCATGGTGGTGGCCTGACTGCGGGCGTCCAGCGTGCCGCACAAACTGGCCCCATTGCCCAGGTGGGCCATGAGCACCCGCCCCCGAGCGTGGGCACTGCGCGCCAGCAGCTGACCCATGATGAACTGGTACGACAACCCGTGGAAGCCGTACCGCCGCACGCCCTGATCCACCAGGCTTTGCGGCAACGCGAAGCGCCATGCCACTTCGGGCAAGGAGGCATGAAACGCGGTGTCGAAACACGCGATCTGCGGCAACTGCGGCATCACCTTCTGGAAACTGCGAATGCCTTGCAGGTTGTGCGGCTGATGCAGCGGTGCCAGGGAATGGAATGCGGCCAACGCATCCAGCACCTCCGGGGTGACCACCACGCTGCCCGTGAAGCGCCCCCCGCCATGCACCACCCGGTGGGCCACCGCCTGCGGCGTGGGCAACCCGTGCTGCTGACCCAGCCACTGCACCAGGCTGTGCAAGGCGGTCTCGAACGGGTCTTCCCCGCCCGGGGGCAGGGTCTGCTCGCCCTTCTGTCCCTTCAACGTCCAGCCCATGGTGGGCTGCCCACCCGGCTCCAACCCCTGGATGTTGCCCGACAGCACCGCGGGCAGCACGTCGTCTCCATTCAACGGATGGAGCGAGAACTTGAGGCTGGACGAACCAGAATTGACAGAAAAAATGGCCATAGCGCTTTATGTGATTGCGTGAGTAGCTATAAAAACACTAGCAAGAAGCCGCCTTGGCCTGCGCGTCACGGTTTTTCTGCACCACCAGCAACGCCAACAGGGCCGAGGCCATGCGGTTCATCGGACCATCGGCACGGCTGGTGAGGGCAATGGGCACCCGGGAGCCCAGCACCAAACCCGAACCGGATGCCCCAGCCAGGTACTCCAACTGCTTGGCCAGCATGTTGCCCGACTCCAGGTCGGGCACCATGAGGATGTCGGCCTGCCCCGACACGGGGGAGGCAATGTGCTTGACCTCGGCCGCACGGGCCGAAATGGCGTTGTCAAACGCCAGCGGACCATCCAGCACGCCCCCTTTGATCTGCCCCCGATCAGCCATCTTGCACAGCGCCGCCGCATCCAAGGTGGACGGGATGGCCGGGTTCACCGTCTCCACCGCCGACAAGATGGCCACCTTGGGCATCGCCACCCCCAGCACCTGGCAGAAGTCGATGGCGTTTTGCACGATGTCCACCTTCTCGGGCAGGGTGGGCTCGATGTTCAACGCAGCGTCGGTGATGAGCAGGGGTTTGTCGTACAGCGGCACGTCAAAGCGGAACACATGCGACATGCGTCGCCCCGTGCGCAGGGGCTTTTGCATCAGCACGGCGTGGATGAGCTCGTCGGTGTGCAGGCTGCCCTTCATCAGCATCTCCACCTGGCCTTGCGCCGCCATCAGGGCAGCCCGCTCGGCGGCAGCGTGGCTGTGGGGTTCGTCCAGCAGCTCGGCCCCGGCGAGGTCCACGCCGATTTGCTGGGCCAGCTGGCGGATCTTGGCCACCGGACCGATCAGCACCGGCACGATCAGGCCCTGGCGGGCCGCGTCCATGGCCCCGGCGAGCGAGCCGTCGTCACATGGGTGCACCACCGCACACCGGGCCGGGGCCAAGCCTTCGCCTTTGGCCATCAGGGCCAGGTAGCGGGCCTCGGGGTCGTACAGCTGAATCTGGGGGGTGCTGGGCTTGGGCAGGCGCACCTTGTCGGTGGGCGCCAGCACACAGGCCGTGCCATGCAGCACACGCTCCCCTTTCTGGTTGGTGACCTGACAGTCCAGGTCCACATGTTTGTTCTCGGCGTGTTTGGTCAACACCGTGACCACCACAGACAGCGTGTCCCCCACCCGCACCGGCCGCACAAAGTGCAGAACCTGGTCCACATAGATGGTGCCCGGCCCCGGAAAACGGGTGCCCAGCAAGGCGGAAATGAGCGCCGCGCTCCACATGCCATGGCCCACCACGCCGTGCAGCAGGGTGTCGTTGGCGTATTCGGGGTCCACGTGGGCCGGGTTGGTGTCCCCGGACACCGCGGCAAAGGCCTGGATGTCTTCCAGCGTGAGGGTGCGGAACAGCCGGGCGCTCTGGCCCACGCTCAGTTCATCAAAGGTGACGTTTTCCTGCCACTCGGTCGGGAAAGGGGAGTTCATGGTCGGTCCTCAGTCCAGCGGACGCAGGTCCAGGCCATCGGCACCGGGCTTGAATCCGTCGCGGGTCAGGTGTTCTTCGGCCGCAAACAGCAGGTGGCGGGTGGCTTCCAGCCCATAGGCCTCCACGTACTGCTTCTCCACGCCATAACGCAGGATGAGCAGGCCACGCAACTCCACCCATTTGTGGGTCTGGCGGCGATCCTGGCCCGAAAAGGCCACGCGCTGGCGGCGGCGTTCCCCCACACCCTCAGGTGGGGCTGCATTGGCCCTCACGCCAGCCATGCCCAGCACGCGCTGAACGGCGTCGTCGGTTTCCAGCGACACGCCCAGGGCAATGGCCAAGCGGGCGATGCGGGCGTTGAGTTCTTCGAACGAGCCCCCCACACGCTTCATGTGCTCGTCAATGGCGGGCTGGTGGGGGTGAAGACTGTCGGGTTCGGTCATGTCGGGCTCCGTGGCCACAAAAATGCCTACTTTAGTTCAGCCCCATGCGCTCTGAATGACGCCCCCGTGTCAGAACGTCCATGTCGATTGACGCAAGTCAAGGGCTGACGGTGGGCCGCAGGCCCAAAACCTCACCCAAGCGCACCGGACGCTCCGGCTGCCAGTCCGGCGGGAACTGCAACCCCGCCGCCTTCGGCCACAACAGCACCACGGTCGAACCCAGCATGAAGCGCCCCATTTCCGCCCCCTGGCGCAACACCACCTCGCCCGGCGCGTAGTGCCAGTGCTTGACGTAGCCGTAGCGCGGCGGATTGACCGTGCCATGCCACACCGTGGCCATGCTGCCCACGATGGTGGCGCCCACCAGCACCAAGGCCATGGGGCCATGCGTGGTTTCGAACACCGTCACCACCCGTTCGTTGCGGGCAAAAAGCCCCGGCACGTTGCGCGCCGTGGCGGGGTTGACCGAAAACAGCTCACCCGGCACGTAGGTCATGCGGGTCAACTCTCCGTCACACGGCATGTGGATGCGGTGGTAGTCGCGCGGACTGAGGTAGATGGTGGCAAATTGCCCGCCCTCGAAGTGGCGGGCCAACACCGGGTCGCCCCCCAGCAGCGCCGCGGTGCTGTAGTTGTGGCCTTTGGCCTGGAAGATCTGGTCGCCATCAATCGGCCCCGCCTGGCTGATGGCGCCATCGACCGGACACACCCAGTCGGCCCGGGCCAACGGACGGGCCCCAGCCTTGAGGGGACGGCAAAAAAACTCGTTGAACGACCCATAGGCCGATGCCTGAGGGTCTTGCGCCTCGGTCATGTCCACCCGGTAGCGGGCGATGAAACGCTGAATGGCCCAAGTGGTCAGCCTCCCCCCCTGGGCACGGGCCAAAGCCCCGGCCAAGCGGGTCAGCGCCTGCTTGGGCAACAGGTATTGCGGGGCAACCGCCCAGAAATCAGACACGTTGTACTCCAGACACGCAGGCACCTGTCCCCCCTGGACTGGCCTGCGCGGCATTCTAGGCGGTGTCTGTCAAGGGTTTTGATGAATTCAACGCATGAGCTTGTCTTTGAGCTTGGTGATGCCCATCATGTCCATGACCGCCTTTTCGTAGAAGGGCTCGGACGTGCCCTTCTCCATCTTGTGCATGAAGTACTTCTCAAACGCCACCTTGGCCAGGTGAACCCACTTGCCCTCGCTGAACCAGCTCACATTGCGTGGGGGAATCTGGGGCAACGCCACAAAGGCCGCGCCGGTGTCGCCAAAGTCGGCCAGGCACACCGTGTTCCAGGTGGCATGGTGGGTGGGCTCCTTGCCGTCCAGCAGCTCGCGGATGTTGTGGGCGGTGGCGGTGACCATGGATTCGATCATGTAACCCGTCTTGGGCGTGCCGCAGGGGATGGGCGTGGCCTCCACCGGCGGGATGGCCACGCACACCCCCACGCTGAAGATGTTGCGGTACTTGGCGTTGCGCTGGTGCGCGTCGATGGTGATGAACCCCCGCGGGTTGGTCAGCCCCTCGATCCCAAACACCGCATCCACGCCCTTGAAGGCCGGCAGCATCATGCTGTGCTTGAACGGCAGCACATGCTCCTTGATGGGTTGGCCCTGGTCGTTGTGCTCGGTCACAAACATCTGGCCGGTCTCCACCTTGGTGGTCTTGGCGTTGCAGATCCACTTGATGTGGCGCTGGCGCAGGGCCGACTCCAACATGCCCTTGGAGTCGCCCACGCCCCCCAGGCCCAGGTGGCCGATGTAGGGCTCGGGGGTGACGTAGGTCATGGGCACCTGGTCGCGGATTTTCCGTCGGCGCAGGTCGGTGTCCATGATCATGGCGAACTCGTAGGCCGGGCCGAAACACGACGCCCCCTGCACCGCCCCCACGACGATGGGGCCGGGCGCCTTCACGAACTGCTCCCAGGCCGCTTGTGTGGTTTCGGCGTGCGACACATGGCAGATGGACTGGGTGTGCCCGCCGTGCGGCCCCAGCCCTTCCACCTCGTCAAACGCCAGCTTGGGGCCGGTCGCGATCACCAGAAAGTCGTAGGCCACACGGGTGCCGTCGGCCAACTCCACCTCGTTGCTGTCGGGGTGCACCCGCTGGGCGCGCTGGATGATGGACTCGATGCCCTTGCGCTTGAGTGCGGGGGCAATGTCCACCTCGATGTCGCTGCGGTTGCGCCAGTCCACCGCCACCCAGGGGTTGGAAGGCACAAAGTGGAATTTGGGGGCCTCGCTGATCACCGTCACGGTGTCGCCCGGCCGGGCCAGGGCTTTCATTTCGTAAGCCATGGGCATGCCGCCAATGCCTGCCCCCAAAATCACGATGTGTGCCATGCTTGTCTCCGGTTGTGCCTGCAGAGAGAGTCATCTTGATCACTCCCCAGGGTATCTTGCGTGACATCCATCAAACGCACCCCCGGTACATACCCCAATCCGTATATTCGAATCCAATTCGCCCTTGCCCATGACCCCAGACGCCGCCATGTTCGTTGTCGAAGACCTGCACAAACGCTACGGCCCCAACGAGGTGGTGCGCGGTGTGTCCCTCCACATCCAGCCCGGCGAATGCCTGGGCGTCATCGGCCCCAACGGCGCGGGCAAGACCACCACCTTCCGCATGTGCCTGGGGCTGACCGTGCCCGACCAGGGCCGCGTGCGCTTCCAGTCCGCGTCCGGGGGGCCATGGTTGACCATGCCGCAGGACGCCCTGGCCATCAAGGCCCGGCTGGGGGTGGTCAGCCAGTTCGACACGCTGGACCCCGACTTTTCCTGCGCCGAAAACCTCATGGTGTATGGCCGCTACTTCGGGCTGGACCGGGCCACGCTGACCCAACGCGTCCCCGCGCTGCTGGAGTTTGCGGCCCTGGCCCACAAGGCCGACGCCAAGCCGGGCGAACTGTCGGGTGGCATGAAGCGCCGCCTCAGCCTGGCCCGTGCCCTGGTCAACAACCCCGACCTGCTGCTGTTGGACGAGCCCACCACCGGCCTGGACCCTCAGGCCCGCCACCTGATGTGGGAGCGTCTGCAACAACTGCTGCAACAGGGCAAGGCCATTTTGCTGACCACCCACTTCATGGACGAGGCCGAGCGCCTGTGCTCCCGCCTGGTGGTGCTGGACCATGGCCGCCCCATTGCCGAGGGCAAACCCCGCGACCTGATCGCCCAGCACCTGGAGCCCGATGTGGTGGAGGTGTATGGCGTGGGCGCCCTGGCCCTGCAACACGACCCCGCCCTGTGCGCCCTGGCCGCCCGGGTGGAGGTGAGCGGCGAGACCCTGTTCTTCTACACCGCGCAGGCCGCGCCGCTGCTGGCGGCCCTGCAAGCCCACCCCGGCCTGCGCACCCTGCACCGCCCCGCCAACCTGGAAGACCTGTTCCTGAAACTCACCGGGCGGCAGATCCGCGAAGACGGCTGAAGGCCCTCACAGCCA
>DASUON010000458.1:0-3746 GCA_036276615.1 Burkholderiaceae bacterium | reverse complement strand
AGGTCGCACCATGAGCACCCCCCACACCGTCCTCAACGTCAACGGCATCGAAGTCATCTACAACCACGTCATCCTGGTGCTCAAGGGCGTCTCGCTGACCGTGAACGAAGGCCAGATCGCGGCCATCCTGGGTGGCAACGGTGCGGGCAAGACCACCACCTTGCGCGCCATCTCCAACCTGCTCAAGGCCGAGCGGGGTGAAGTCACCAAGGGCAGCATCGAGCTGCGGGGTGAGCGCATCGAAAACCTCTCGCCCGCCGAACTGGTCAAGCGCGGCGTGGTGCAGGTCATGGAAGGGCGGCACTGCTTTGCCCACCTGACCATCGAAGAAAACCTGATGACCGGGAGCTACACCCGCACCCGCAAGGCCGAGGTGGAGGCCAACCTGGACAAGGTCTACACCTACTTCCCCCGCCTGAAGACGCGCCGCACCAGCCAGGCGGCCTACACCTCGGGCGGTGAACAGCAGATGTGCGCCATTGGCCGCGCCCTGATGGCCAACCCCAACGTGGTGCTGCTGGACGAGCCCTCCATGGGCCTGGCGCCGCAGATCGTGGAAGAGGTGTTCGAGATCGTCAAAGACCTGAACACCAAGGAAAAGGTCACCTTCCTCATTGCCGAGCAGAACACCCACATGGCGCTGAAGTACGCCGACTACGGCTACATCATGGAGTCGGGCCGCATCATGATGGACGGCACCGCCGAAGACCTGCGCAACAACGAAGACGTGAAAGAGTTCTACCTGGGCGTGGGCCGGTCTTCGGGCGATGGCCCCGAGCGCAAGAGCTTCAAGGACGTGAAAAGCTACAAGCGCCGCAAGCGCTGGCTGGCCTGATCCCCTTTCCCCTGCCTGTTCCAACCCTCTTTCCGCCGCCCCCTGGCCCGCCCAAGGAGTCTTGCCATGCCCGCTTTTTTTGACGCGCTTGAAGCCCGTTCCCCTGCCGAGCGCGAATCGGCGCTGATGGCGGCCCTGCCCGGCGTGGTGGCCCACGCCCAGCAGGCCACCGCCGCCTTTGCCAGCCTGCTGGCCGGGGTGGATGCCGCCCGCGTCACCAGCCGCGAGGCCCTGGCCCGCCTGCCCGTGATCCGCAAACACGAGCTGCTGGAACGCCAGAAGGCTGGTCGCGCAGCCAACGCCTTTGGCGGCTTCAGCGCCCTGGGCTTTGGCCCCGCCATGCGCCGCGTGTTCGCCAGCCCCGGCACCCTGTACGAGCCCGAGGGCACCCGCCCCGACTACTGGCGCGTGGCCCGCGCCCTGTTTGCCGCCGGGTTCCGCCAGGGCGACCTGGTGCACAACGGCTTCAGCTACCACTTCACCCCGGCAGGCTCCATGATGGAGACGGGTGCCCATGCCCTGGGCTGCACCGTGTTCCCCGGTGGCACCGGCCAGACCGAACAGCAGGTGGGTGCCATGGCTGAACTGCGGCCCGCGGGCTACGTCGGCACACCCAGCTTCCTGAAAATCATCCTGGAAAAAGCCGCCGAAACCGGCGTGGCCCTGCCCAGCCTGACCAAGGCCCTGGTGTCGGGCGAGGCCTTCCCGCCCAGCCTGCGCAACTGGTTCACCGAGCGCGGCGTGCAGGCCTACCAGTGTTACGCCACGGCGGACATCGGCCTCATCGCCTACGAAACCGAAGCGCGTGAGGGCCTGGTGCTGGACGAAGGCGTCATCGTCGAGATCGTGCGCCCCGGCACCGGCGAGCCCGTGCCCGAGGGCGAGGTGGGCGAACTGGTCATCACCACCCTCAACCCCGACTACCCGCTCATCCGCTTTGGCACCGGCGACCTGTCGGCCATCCTGCCGGGCCCCTGCCCCACGGGACGCACCGCCCCCCGCATCAAGGGCTGGATGGGCCGGGCCGACCAGACCACCAAGGTGCGCGGCATGTTCGTGCACCCGGGCCAGGTCAACGAGGTGCTCAAACGCTTCCCGCAACTGGGCAAGGGCCGCCTGGTGGTGACCGGCGAAATGGCCAACGACCAGATGACCCTGAACGTGGAATGCGCGGCCCTGGACGAGGCCACGCAGGCCGCCATCGGGGCTGCCGTGCGCGACGTCACCAAGCTGCGCGCCGAGGTGGTGCGGGTGGACCCGGGCCGCCTGCCCAACGACGGCAAGGTGATTGAAGACGCCCGCCGTTATGAGTGAGCCCCTTCACCTCGGGGTAATCCCTAGCCCCCCGTTACGTAGTAGCCGCGATGCCCCGGGCAAGACAAAAGCCCTAGCATGGCGATTGCAACCATCTCAAGGAGTCACCATGAAACGTCGCACCGCTTTGGCCCTGGCCACTCTCGCGCTGGCCAGCAGCACCGCCGCACTGGCCCAGGACTTCCCTGGCAGCAAGCCCATCAGCATCGTGGTGCCGTTTGCCGCCGGTGGCCCCACCGACCGTGTGGCCCGCGACCTGGCCGAAGCCATGCGCAAACCGTTGGGCAACGTCAGCATCACCGTGGAAAACGCCGCAGGCGCGGGTGGCACCATCGGCGCGAACAAGGTGGCCAAGGCCAAACCCGACGGTTACACCCTGCTGCTGTGGCACATCGGCATGGCGGCCACCCCGGCGCTGTACCGCAAGCTGCCCTACAAGCCCATGGAAGACTTCGAGTTCCTGGGCATCGTCAACGACGTGCCCATGACCCTGCTGGGCAAGCCCCAGCTGCCCGCCAACACCTACCGCGACTTTGAAAACTACATCAAGGCCAATGCGGGCAAGCTCAACATTGCGCACGCGGGCCTGGGCTCGGCCTCGCACATCTGCGGCCTGATGTGGCAACACGCCGTCAAGCTGAACGACTCCATGACCACCATCCCCTTTGGTGGCACGGCCCCGGCCATGACCAACCTGATTGGCGGCCAGGTGGATGTGATGTGTGACCAGACCACCAACACCGTGGGCCAGATCGAAGCCGGCCGGGTGAAGGCCTTTGCCGTCACCACCGCCAAACCCCTGAGCACCCACAAGCTGCTGAAGGACTACCCCAGCCTGCAGGAAATGGGTTTGAAGGGCTTTGAGCTGACCATCTGGCACGGCCTGTACGCCCCCAAGGGCACGCCCGATGCCGTGCTGAAGAAGATCAACGACGCCCTGAAAGTGGCCCTGAAAGACCCCGACTTCATCAAGAAGGAAGAGGGCCTGGGCGCCATCGTCGCCACCGACAAGCGCATCGAACGCGAAGGCCACAAGGCGTTTGTGGCCGCCGAAATCGCCAAGCTCAAGCCCGTGATCGAGGGCGCGGGCAAGTTCGCCGACTGACCAACCGTCGGACATGAAGAAGGGCTGCCAAGGCAGCCCTTTTTGATGCCAAGTCACCCCAATTCCGCCGCATGGATGTATGCTGGAAAGGCATGAAATACCCCCCTGTCCACTGCCATGATCCATTTGCCCGACTTCTCTATCGCCAAACGCTTGGCGCTGGGTTTTGCGCTGGTGCTGGTGCTGTCCCTGGTGGTCATTTGCCTCGGCATCTTCCAGCTCAACGCGGTAGCCGACGCCACCGAGAAGATGATGGCCGAGCCCATCGCCACCGAGCGCACCATGAGCGACTGGTTCCGCAACGTGAGGGCGTCCATCACCCGCGCCACCGCCATAGCCCGCAGCACCGATCCTGGCCTGGTGGACTTTTTTGCTGAAGAGCAAAAGCTGTCCACCCAGACCTCGGGTGAGTACTACAAACGCATCCAGGACCAGATGGACACGGCGGAAGAAAAAGCCGCCATCGAAACGATCGACGGGCATCGCAACGCC
>DASUON010000457.1:0-5259 GCA_036276615.1 Burkholderiaceae bacterium | reverse complement strand
GCCATGGGCCAGGGGCTGGCCGGCCACGATGTCCTGGCGGCCTTCGTGGATGTGGCTTTCGATCATCACGCCGGTGATGCGCCGCTCGCCCGCCGTGATTTGCGCGGCCACGTCGGCGGCCACGTCGATCTGGCGGCGGTGTTGCTTGCTGCTGTTGGCGTGCGACAGGTCGATCATGACCTGGGGCCGCAGCTTGTTGGACTCCAGCAGCTGGCAGGCGGCCTGCACGTCGGCGGCGCTGTAGTTGGGGGCCTTGCCGCCGCGCAGGATCACGTGGCAGTCGGGGTTGCCGCGGGTTTCAAAAATGGCGGCGGTGCCCATCTTGTTCAGGCCCAAAAAGGCGTGGCCCGATTGCGCGGCCACGATGGCGTCGGCGGCCACCTTCACGCCACCGTCGGTGCCGTTCTTGAAACCCACCGGGCAGCTCAGGCCGCTGGCCAGTTGGCGGTGGCTCTGGCTCTCGGTGGTGCGCGCGCCGATGGCGCCCCAGCTCACCAGGTCGGCAATGAACTGGGGGGACAGCAGGTCCAGGAATTCGGTGCCCACGGGCAGGCCCAGGGCCAGCACGTCCAGCAGCAGTTGGCGGGCCAGTTCCAGCCCTTCGTTGATGGCAAAGCTGCCGTCCAGGTGCGGGTCGTTGATGTAGCCCTTCCAGCCCACGGTGGTGCGGGGTTTTTCGAAGTAGGTTCGCATGACCACCAGCAGCTCGCCCTGGTGTTTGTCGGCCTCGGCCTTGAGGCGGCGGGCGTATTCGATGGCCTGGTCGTGGTCGTGGATGGAGCAGGGGCCCACCACCACCAGCAGCCGGTCGTCCAGGCCGTGCAGCACGCGGCTGATGGCGGCGCGGCTGGATTCGACCAGCGCCTGCGCGGCGTCGGGCACCGGCAGCCACTCTTGCAACAGGGCGGGGGTGACCAGGGGGCGCACCGCGCCGATGCGCAAGTCGTCGATGCGGGTGGTGTCGTGGGTGCTCAGGGGCGGGGTGCGGGGGACGTGGGCGGGCATGGGGTTTGAAGTGAAAATGGGCTCTCTCGCTTATTTTATAAGCGTGAACAGCTATTGTTTTGGTAGTGCCGTGTCGGGTGGTGCCGGGCGCAGGCTGTTCAGCTCGTCCGGGGTGTTGATGTTGGCGAAGGCGTGGGGGTCGGGGAAGTCCACCACCACCGTGTTCACGCGGTCCAGCCAGGCCTGGATCTTGAAATTTCCCTGCGCCAGCTGCTGCGCCAGCGAGGTGTGCAGCGTGGCGCGCAGCAGCGCAAACACCGGGTGCAACTGGCCGTCGCAACGTGCCACGGCCACGTCGGCCTGGTGGCGCATGGCCGCGTCGGCCAGCCGGTCCACCAGGTCGGTGGGCAGGAAGGGGCTGTCGCACGGGGCGCTGACCAGCCAGGGCGTGGTGCAGGCCGTCAAGCCCGCGTGCAGGCCCGCCAGCGGCCCCGAAAACCCGCCCACCACGTCGCTGACCACGGGCACGCCCAGGGCCTGCCACTGGTCCAGGCTGCGGTTGGCGTTGATGAGCAGTGGCCCCACCTGGGGCCGCAGCCGCGCCAGCACGCGGTGGGCCATGGGCTCGCCGTCAAACACCACCAGGCCCTTGTCCTGCCCGCCCATGCGCCGCCCCAGGCCCCCGGCCAGCAACAGGCCGGTGATGTCGGTGCGGGGGATGGCCGCGCCGCCGATGGGGGCTGAGGGGCTTGCAAACGCCTGGGCCAGCGGCGTGACGGTGCCCGCATGGCGCGGGTCGTAGCCGGGCAGGGTGTTGACCGCCTGCTGGAAGGCTGGGCTGTGCAGGATGTCCACCAGCGCCTGCACGGCGGGCTGGGCCAGGGTGGTGGTGCGGCACAGCAGGAAGTAGCGCTCCTTGGCCAGGGGGATGAAGTCCAGGCCGAACTGCCGGGCCGGGGTTTCCAGGCCAAAGCCCACGTCGGCCATGCCGCTGGCCACACAGGTGGCCACTGCCGAGTGGGTGGCCTCGCTCTGCTCGAAGCCCTTGATGCGGTGTTCGGGGACCTGTTCGCTGGCCAGCATCAGGTGCAGCAGGTGGCGCGTGCCCGAGTCGGCGGGCCGGTTGATGAAGTGCACGTCGTCGCGCAGCAGGTCGTGCAGGTCGTAAATCTTCTTGGGGTTGCCGGGGGCCACCATCAGGCCCTGGCGGCGCGTGGCGATGTCGATCACGCACCAGTCGTCCCCGCCCAGCCATGGGGCGTAGTGCGCCAGCGCCTGGGCCTGCAAGGGGCCGGTGGGCAGGTGCAGGCCGCACACGTCGCACTGCCCGTCGTGCAGGGCCGCCACCGCGGCAATGCTGCTGCCGTAGCGGCGCTCCACCGCATGGCCGTTGCGGGTGAGGGTGTCGATGAGCTTTTCGATGGAAAACCCATGGCTGGCGTGGATGCGCAAGGGCTGCGCGGGCAGGGCCAACGCCCGGTTGATTTCGGCCGACAGCTCCGAGGCCAGCGTGTCCAGGATGGGGTTGAGCCGTGCGGCAATGCGGTGGTCGGCCCACACCAGTTTGTCGCCCAGCGGGGTCAGGCTGGAGCCCTTGCCACGGGCCATGACCAGCAGCGGTGCGCCGAACAGGGCTTCGGCCTGGCGCACCAGGTCCCACCCATGGCGGTACGACATGTCCAGCGCCTGGCAGGCCGCTTGCAGGCTGCCGGTGCGTTGGACGCTGACCAGCAACTCGATCAGCCGCGGTGACAGGCTTTGCCCCGTGGTGTTCTGGATGGTCCACACGGGCTTGATGGCGATGTTGTGCATCCGGAAAAACAACCTTCGGTGGAAACCCTATAAGCGCCCGACAGCATATGGGGCGTGTCTTGGGGCTCATATTGCAGCCGCCCCTCAAAGCCCGCATTATTCGCCGCCCGCCCCGCCGATGGGGCCAAACCCACCGCGTGCCCATGACCCAAGCCGATGTTTCTGCCGACTGGACGGCTGTTCTGCCCCCGCTGCTGGCCCGCCACCGCCACCAGCCCGGCGGCCTGCTGCCCCTGCTGCACGCCGTGCAGGACGCGCTGGGCCATGTGCCCGCCGAGAGCGTGCCCGCCATCGCCCAGGCCCTGGGCCTGTCGCGGGCCGAGGTGCACGGGGTGTTGAGCTACTACCACTTCTTCCGCAGCCAACCCCCGGGCCGCCATGTGGTGCAGGTGTGCCAGGCCGAAGCCTGCAAGGCCTGCGGGGCCGACGCCCTGATGGCCCAGGCCGAGGCCCTGCTGGGCTGCGAGCGCCACAGCACCCGCGCCGACGGCGCGGTGACCCTGGAGCCCGTGTACTGCCTGGGCCTGTGCGCCTTGTCCCCCGCGGTGCAGGTGGATGCGCGGCTGGTGGCCCGCGCCACGCCCGACAAGCTGCGCCAGCTCATGCACACGCTGGGCGTGACGACGAACGAGAGCGTGGCTGCCGCCCGCACCGGAGAGGCCGCATGAACGCCACCGTTTACGTGCCCTGCGACTCCGCGGCCCTGGCCGCCGGGGCCGACGAGGTGGCCCACGCGCTGGCCCAGGGCTGCGCCCAGCGCGGCTGGGCCGTGCAGGTGCTGCGCAACAGCTCGCGCGGCCTGTTCTGGCTGGAGCCGCTGGTGGAGGTGGTCACCCCCGCCGGGCGCATGGCCTACGGCCCGGTGGCCCCCGAAGACGTGCCCGGCCTGCTGGACGCGGGCCTGCTGCAGGGCGCGGCCCACCCGCTGGGCCACGGCATCACCGAACACATGCCCTACCTGGCCTTGCAGGAGCGGCTCACCTTCCGCCGCATGGGCATCACCCAGCCGCTCAGCCTGGCCGACTACGAGGCCCACGAAGGCTGGGCGGGTCTGAAACGCGCCGTGTCGCTCACGCCCGAGGCGCTGGTGCACGAGGTCACCCACTCGGGCCTGCGCGGGCGCGGCGGGGCGGCGTTTCCCGCGGGCATCAAATGGCGCACCGTGCTGCAGGCCCAGGCCGCGCAGAAGGTCGTGGTGTGCAACGCCGACGAGGGCGACTCCGGCACCTTCTCCGACCGCATGACGCTGGAGGGCGACCCCTACATGCTGCTGGAAGGCATGGCCATTGCCGGGCTGGCCGTGGGGGCCACGCGGGGGTATGTGTACATCCGCAGCGAATACCCGCACGCCGTCGCCACCCTCACCGAGGCCGTGGCCCGCGCCACCGCCGCGGGCTACCTGGGCGACAACGTCTGCGGCAGCGGACGGGCCTTCCATGTGGAGGTGCGCAAGGCCGCCGGGGCCTATGTGTGCGGCGAGGAAACCGCGCTGCTGGAAAGCCTGGAAGGCAAGCGCGGCATCGTGCGCGCCAAGCCGCCGCTGCCCGCGCTGCAAGGGCTGTTCGGCCAGCCCACGGTCATCAACAACGTCATCACCCTGGCCACGGTGCCGCTCATCCTGGCGCGGGGGGCGCAGTTCTACCGCGATTACGGCGTGGGTCGTTCACACGGCACCCTGCCGTTCCAGCTGGCGGGCAACATCCGCCACGGCGGGCTGGTGGAGAAGGCCTTCGGCCTGACCCTGCGCGAGCTGCTCTATGGTTTTGGTGGTGGCACGCGCAGCGGGCGGCCCATCAAGGCCGTGCAGGTGGGCGGGCCGCTGGGGGCCTATGTGCCCGAATCGCAATGGGACGTGCCGCTGGACTACGAAGCCTATGCCGCCATGGGTGCGGTGCTGGGGCACGGCGGCATCGTGGTGCACGACGACACCGCCGACATGGCCGCCCTGGCCCGCTACGCCTTCGAGTTCTGTGCGCTGGAGAGCTGCGGCAAGTGCACGCCCTGCCGCATTGGCTCCACCCGCGGCGTGGAGGTGGTGGACCGCATCGTCGCCTCCGCCCACCAGCCCCCGCAGCGTGAGAAGCAGGTGCACCTGCTGCGCGACCTGTGCCACACCATGGTCCACGGCAGCCTGTGCGCCATGGGCGGCATGACGCCCTACCCCGTGCTTTCGGCCCTGGACCATTACCCGCAGGACTTCGGTCTGTGAAGAAAGACGCCGCCATGTCCACCACCCCCGACATCGACATGGGCACCCCTGCCCGCCATTCCGACCAGACCGTGGACCTCACCATCGACGGCCACGCGGTCTGCGTGCCCCAGGGCACCTCGCTGATGCGGGCCGCGGCGCAGGTGGGCATCCAGGTGCCCAAGCTGTGCGCCACCGACAGCCTGGAGCCCTTTGGCTCCTGCCGTTTGTGCCTGGTGGAGGTGGATGGCCGCAAAGGTTGTCCCGCCTCGTGCACCACCCCCGCCGAGGCGGGCATGGTGGTGCACACCCAG
>DASUON010000456.1:0-5686 GCA_036276615.1 Burkholderiaceae bacterium | reverse complement strand
GCTTGTAAGCCGCACGGGCGCGGTAGCCGTCTTTTTGGGCCTGCTTGACGTACGGGTCGTTGACGTGGTCATTGAGCCACGCCTTGTTGACCTTCTTGCTCTTGGTGTCGATCTTCATGGGGTGCACATGCCCGACGCATGCCGGGCCAGGGGGGATGGCCTATCATTCTCCCATGCCCCAGATTCAATTGACCCCCTCCCAGCGCAAGGAACACCGCGCCCTGGCCCACCACCTCACCCCCGTGGTGTTCATCGGCAACGATGGACTGACCGACGCCGTGGTGCGCGAAACCGACCAGGCCCTCAAGGCCCACAGCCTCATCAAGGTCCGCGTGTTCTCCGACGACCGCGTGGCCCGTGAGGCCATGCTGCAAACGCTGGCCGACCGCCTGGACGCTGCCCCCATCCAGCACATTGGCAAGCTGCTCGTGCTGTGGCGCCCTGCCCCCGAAAAAGAACGCACCGTGGACGAAGAACGGGGCGCAGCCCCGCGTGACGTGAAGGTGCTGAAGTTCAGCAGCCGGGGCGGACAAAAGCCCCAGGTCAAGGTGATGCGAGTGCTGGGCAACCAGCGCCTGACCGCAGGCGGCACGGTCAAGCGGGCCAAGGTCCTGAAGAAAAGCGTCAAGAAGAGCCAACTGGGTTGATGCCCACCCGAATGCCCCCAGATGAGGGGCATTGTTTTTTTGCATGACGATGAACACGAACGCCAACCCCCTGCTCAGCATCACCGACCACCCGGCTTTCGACGCCATTCGGCCCGAACACATCGCCCCAGCCCTCGACCAGCTGTTGAGCCAGGCCGACGAAGCGCTGACCACGGTCACCGCCCCCGGCTTTCCCGCCGACTGGACCGCCATGGCCCGCACGCTTGACGTGGCCACCGAGCGGTTGAGCCGTGCCTGGGGCGCCGTCAACCACCTCAACAGCGTGGCCGACACGCCCGAGCTGCGGGCCGCCTACAACGAGGTGCTGCCCAAGGTCACCGAGTTCTGGACGCGGTTGGGCGCCAGCGAAGCCCTGTACGCCCAGTACAAGGCCATGGACCCTGCCCTCCTCACCCCCGAACAACACCAGGCCCACCAGAACGCCCTGCGCGGTTTTGTGCTGGGCGGTGCTGAGTTGCAAGGCGCGGCCAAGGAACGGTTTGCCCAGATCCAGGAGCGCCAGGCCGAGCTGAGCCAGAAGTTTGGCGAACACGTGCTGGACGCCACCGACGGCTACACCCTGGTGGTGCCCGAGGCCGACCTGGCGGGCGTGCCCGATGACGTGGTGGCCGCCACCCGCCAAGCCGCCCAGGCCGATGGCGTGGAAGGCTGCAAGCTCACCCTCAAGCTGCCCTGCTACCTGCCGGTGATGCAGTTTGCCCACAAGGCCAGCCTGCGCGAAACCCTGTACCGCGCCTACACCACCCGTGCCAGCGACCAAGCCCCCGAAGGCCACCGCCAACACGACAACAGCGCCATCATGCAAGAGCTGCTGGCCCTGAAGGACGAAGAGGCCAAACTGCTGGGCCACCCCCACTTTGCCGCCGTGTCCCTGGTGCCCAAGATGGCCCAGTCGGCCGAGCAGGTGGTGGACTTCCTGCGCGACCTGGCCCGGCGCGCCCGCCCCTATGCCGAGCAGGATCTGGCTGACCTGCGGGCCTTTGCCGCCCAGGAGCTGGGCCTGACCGATCCCCAACCCTGGGACTGGCCCTACATTGGTGAAAAGCTCAAGGAAGCGCGCTACGCCTTCAGCGAGCAGGAGGTCAAGACCTACTTCACCGCGCCCAAGGTGTTGCAGGGTTTGTTCGGCATCGTCGAAACGCTGTTTGAAGTGGCCATCCGGCCCGACACCGCCCCGGTGTGGCACCCCAGCGTGCAGTTCTTCCGCATCGAACGCGGCAGCGAGCTGGTGGGCCAGTTCTACCTGGACCAAAGCGCCCGCACCGGCAAACGCGGCGGAGCCTGGATGGACGACGTGCGCACCCGCTGGCTGCGGCCTGACAACGGCCAGCTGCAAACCCCGGTGGCGCATTTGGTGTGCAACTTTGCCGACGGCGTCAACGGCAAACCCGCCTTGCTGACGCACGACGACGTCATCACCCTGTTCCACGAATTCGGTCATGGCCTGCACCACCTGCTCAGCCAGGTGAACGAGCGCGACGTGTCCGGCATCAGCGGTGTGGAATGGGACGCCGTGGAGCTGCCCAGCCAGTTCATGGAGAACTTCTGCTGGGAGTGGGACGTGCTCAAGCACATGACCGCCCACGTGGACACTGGCGAACCCCTGCCCCGCGCCCTGTACGACAAGATGCTGGCGGCCAAGAACTTCCAGAGCGGCCTGCAGACGCTGCGCCAGGTGGAGTTCTCGCTGTTCGACATGCTGCTGCACATGGGCCAGGCCCCGCAGAAGGACGGCCAGATCGACATCAACGGCCTGCTGGCCGCCGTGCGGGCCGAGGTGGCCCTGCTCCAACCCCCGGCCTACAACCGCACGGCCCACACCTTCAGCCACATTTTTGCCGGGGGGTATTCGGCAGGCTACTACAGCTACAAATGGGCCGAGGTGCTGTCAGCCGACGCCTACGCGGCCTTCGAGGAAGCGGCCCAGGGCCAGTCCACCGTGCGTGTGGACGCCGGTCGGCGCTTTCGCCAGCACATCCTGGAAGTGGGAGGCAGCCGTCCGGCCATGGCGTCGTTCAAAGCGTTCAGGGAGCGCGAACCCACGCTGGATGCCCTGCTGCGCCACCAAGGCATGCAAGGCGCCCCAGCGGCGTCTTGACCCCGTTGTTCGTTCGGAGACACACACCATGAATGAAGCCCTTGTCCGCCGCGCACTGCCCCTGGCGTTGACCTTGCTGGCCGTGGGAGCCCAGGCCCAGCAGGTGTACCGCATCGTGGGCCCTGACGGCAAAGTGACGTTTTCTGATCAGCCGCCGCCCGCCAGCGCACCCGCCCAAAAGGTCACCACGGTGGGCAGCGCCCGTGGCGGCGATGCCGCCCTGGACGCCAGCACCGCCAACCTGCCCGCCACCCTCAAGACCGTGGTGAGCAAGTACCCGGTCACGCTGTACACCACGGCCTCGTGTGCGCCGTGTGACCAGGGCCGGGCCCTGCTGACGCAGCGCGGCGTACCGTTTGCCGAAAAGACCATCGCCACCAACGAAGACAAGCAGGCGTTTGAAAAGCTGGGCAGCAACGCCACGGTGCCGCTGCTGATGCTGGGCGGGCAAAAGGTCAACGGGTTCGAAACAGTGGAGTGGAACAATTACCTCGACGCTGCGGGTTACCCCAAAGCCTCGACCTTGCCCAGCAGCTACCGCAACCCACCGGCCCAGCCCTTGGCGCCCCCCGCTGCCGTGGACCCCAATGCACCCGCTGCTGCACCCGCCGCCACCGCCGGGGCCACAGCCACCCCCAGCGCCCGAGCGCCCCGCCCGGTCCCCCGGCGCAATCCAGCAGAGGACAACCCGGCGGGCATCAAGTTCTGAGCGTTCAGAACGCCTGAATCAGTATTTCAGCGTCACAACGCCCTGGGCCGTGCCCATCAGGCACACCTGGGCCTTTTGGTGGGCGAACACCCCCACGGTCACCACGCCGGGCCATTGGTTCACTTCCGACTCGAAGGCCTGCGGATCGGTGATGCGCAGGCCCTTCACGTCCAGGATGTGCTGGCCGTTGTCGGTGACCAGGGGCTGGCCGTCCTTCAGGCGCAGTGTGGCCACCCCGCCCTTGGCCGCGAACTGGGCGGCAATGCGGTTGGCGGCCATGGGAATCACCTCCACCGGCAGCGGGAACTGGCCCAGCGCATCCACACGCTTGCTCTCGTCCACGATGCACACGAACTGCTTGGACTGCGCGGCCACGATTTTTTCGCGCGTGAGTGCGGCGCCACCGCCCTTGACCATGTGGCCCTGGCCGTCGATCTCGTCGGCCCCGTCGATGTAGACGGCCAGCTCGGGCACCTCGTTGGAATCAAACACCGGGATGCCCAGCGCCTGCAAGCGCTGGGTGGACGCCACCGAACTGGACACCGCGCCCTTGATCTGGTCCTTCATGTCGGCCAGCGCGTCGATGAACTTGTTGACCGTGGAGCCCGTGCCCACACCCACGATGGTGCCCGGCTGCACATAGGCCAGTGCGGCGCGGCCCACCAGGGCCTTGAGTTCGTCTTGGGTCAGGGGGGCGGAAGGAGCGGCAGAAGACATGTCGGACAATCGGAGGTAAGAGAAAAAACGTCCCGGATTATCGCCAATGCCCCTGATTCCCTACGCCCTCACCCGCCCGGTCCTGTTCCGCATGGACCCCGAGCACGCCCACGAACTCACGCTCAACGCCCTGGCCATGGGCCAGAACACCCCGGCCCAGTGGGCCTGGTGCAGCCCGCGGGTGGACGACCCGGTCACCGTGGCCGGGGTGCGTTTCCCCAACCGCGTGGGCCTGGCCGCGGGGCTGGACAAAAACGCCCGCTGCATCGACGGGCTGGCCGCCATGGGCTTCGGTTTTGTGGAGGTGGGCACCGTCACCCCCAAGGGCCAGCCGGGCAACCCCAAGCCCCGCATGTTCCGCCTGCCGCAGTCGCAAGCGCTCATCAACCGCCTGGGCTTCAACAACGAGGGGCTGGACGCCTTCATCGCCAACGTGCGCCAGGCCCAGTGCCGCCAGCCCGGACGGCCCCACCCCATGCGCCTGGGGCTGAACATCGGCAAGAACGCCGCCACCCCCATCGAACAGGCCACCGACGACTACCTGACCTGCCTGGACGGCGTGTACCCGCATGCCGACTACGTGACCGTCAACATCTCCAGCCCCAACACCAAGAACCTGCGCGCCCTGCAAAGCGACGAAGCGCTGGACGCCTTGCTGGGCACGCTGACGCAGCGGGCCGAGCAACTGGCCGCACAGCACGGCAAAACCATTCCGCTGTTCGTGAAGATCGCCCCCGACCTGGACGACGCCCAGGTGGCCAGCATTGCCCTCACGCTCAAGCGCTACGGCACCGACGCCAGCGGCCAGCCCAACCAGCGCTGGGGCGTGATCGCCACCAACACCACGCTGGACCGGCAGGCCGTGGCGGGTCAGCCCCACGCCGAAGAAGCCGGGGGCCTGTCGGGCCGCCCGGTGTTCGAGAAGAGCAACGCCGTCATCCGCCAGTTGCGTGCGGCGCTGGGCGCGGGCTTCCCCCTCATTGGCGTGGGCGGGGTGATGAGCGGAGACGACGCGCTGGCCAAGATCAAGGCGGGAGCCGACCTGGTGCAGATCTACACCGGCCTGATTTACCGCGGCCCCGGCTTGGTGAAAGAGGCCGCGCAGCGCATCCGCCAAGGTTGAGCGGCGCAATTCCTCAAGAAAAATTGGCCTCTAGCGCTTTCAATGAAAGCGCAAGCAGCTACCAAAACAATAGCATCAGACCTGCACCAACGTCAGCACGTGTTCGGCAATGGCCAGGGCGCTGGTCAAGCCCGGTGACTCGATGCCCAGCAGGTTGACCACCCCGGGCACACCGTGCTGGGCCGGGCCTTCCATGCGGAAGTCGGGCGCGGGTTCATCCGGCCCGTGGATCTTGGGGCGCACCCCGCTGTAGCTGGGCTGCAAGGCCCCATCGGGCAGCTCGGGCCAGTAACGGCGCACCTCGGCATAAAAACCGTCGGCCCGACGAGGGTCCACCCGGTAGTCGATGGCGGCGGGATCGGGGGTGTCCA
>DASUON010000455.1:0-4675 GCA_036276615.1 Burkholderiaceae bacterium | reverse complement strand
ACCGAAATCCCGCTGGCGCAGTGCCAATCGCTGCGGCAGCAGATGCTGACCGCGTTGGGGATTTGAATCCAATGAAAAATTGGCCTCTACTGCTTTTTTAATAAGCGTGAGTAGCTATTGAAATGGTAGCGTTTTCAGGGGCATGCCCGAGGCCATGCGCAGCCCTTCGGTGGGGTGGAGGCCGGGCTGCGGTGGGCCACCTTCGCCGTGGGCGAGGCGCACAGGCCTTGGGGCGGGTGCGCGAAAGCGCACCGCAGCGCAGTCCGCGCCAGCGGACCCACGGCGAGGCGGCCCACCGCAGCCCGGCCCCCACCCCACCGAAGGGCCCAACCTCAGGCCAATCGCAGGGCCTCCCTCAAATCTGCACCCGCGTGCCCAGCTCCACCACCGCGTTGTCGGGCAGGCGGAAGAATTCCACCACCCCGCCCGCGTTGCGGCTGAGGGTGGCAAACAGCACCTCGCGCCAGTGCGCCATGCCCGAGCCGTGGGTGGGCACCACCGTCTCGCGGCTGAGGAAGAAGGTGGTTTCGAACGTGGGGATGCGCAGGCCCTGCGACTCCACCAGCGCCAGCGCCTTGGGCACGTCGGGGCTGTTCATGAAGCCGTAGTACAGCGTCACCTGCCAGAAGCTGTGGCCCAGTGCTTGCACGGCCACACGCTCGGCCATGGGCACCCAGGGCACGTCGCGGAACTTGACCGTCAGGATCACGTTGCGCTCGTGCAGCACCTGGTTGTGCTTGAGGTTGTGCAACAGGGCCTGGGGCACGATGGTCGGGTCGGCCACCGGGTACACGGCGGTGCGCTCCACGCGGAACATGCTGCGCGGGTCCAACGCGTCGATGAAGGGTTGCAGCGCCAGCCCGTCGCGGCGGATGCTGTCGGACAGCAGCTTGCGCCCGCGTGCCCAGGTGCTCATGCCGATGAACAGCAGGCCGCCCAGCGCCAGCGGGAACCAGCCGCCGTCAAAGAACTTGACGGCGCAGCCCGCCACCAGCAGCAGGTCCAGCAGCAGGAAGAAGGTGGTGGCCCCCACGGCCACACTGCGCGGCAGGTGCCAGCCGTGGCGCACCACAAAATAGGTCAGGACCGTGGTGATGGCCATGGTCAGCGTGACCGCGATGCCGTAGGCCGACGCCAGCGCCGACGACGACTTGAACACCAGCACCACCCCCACCACCGCCAGCAACAGCAGCCAGTTGACGGCGGGCATGTAGATCTGCCCCGCTTCCTTGGCCGAGGTGTAGCGGATGGTCATGCGGGGCAGAAAGCCCAGCTGGATGGCCTGCTTGGTCATGGAGTAGGCCCCCGAAATCACCGCTTGCGAGGCGATGATGGCCGCCAGGCTGGACAGCACCAGCGCGGGCACCAACCACTCATCCGGGAACAGCAGGTAGAAGGGGTTTTCGATGGCCGAGGGGTTGGCCAGCAGCAAGGCCCCCTGGCCCATGTAGTTCAGGGCCAGGCTGGGCAGCACCAGGCCGGTCCAGGCGATCTGGATGGGCTTCTTCCCGAAGTGGCCCATGTCGGCATAGAGCGCCTCGGCCCCGGTGAGCGCCAGCACAATGGCCCCCAGCGTGGCCAGCAGGTGCCAGCCTCGGGTGGTGACGAACTCCCAGGCCCGCAGCGGGTTGAGGGCGGCCAGAATGCCCGGCTGCTGGGCGATGTGCCACACGCCGGTGGCCGCCAGGGTCAGGAACCACAGCACGATGACGGGCCCGAAGAACTTGCCCACCAGCCCTGTGCCAAAGCGCTGCATGGCAAACAGCCCCACCAGGATCAGCACCGAGGCGGGCAGCACCCAGCGGGTCAGCTCAGGGGCGATCACCTGCAAACCCTCCATGGCGCCCAGCACCGAAATGGCGGGGGTGATGACGCTGTCGCCATAAAACAGCGTGGCCCCGGCCACGCCCAGCAGCAGCAGGCCCTGGCGCAGCCGGGGGTGGGCCTTGACGGCGGCGGCGGCCAGCGCCGTGAGCGCCAGGCCGCCGCCTTCGCCGTGGTTGTCGGCCCGCAGGATGAGCACCACGTACTTGAGGGTGACCACCAGCATCAGCGCCCAGAAGATGGTGGAAATGGCCCCCACCAGGTGGACCGCGTCCAGCGGCACGCCGGTGTGGGGGGCAAACACCTCCTTCACCGTGTACAGCGGGCTGGTGCCGATGTCGCCATACACCACACCAATGGCCCCCAGCGTGAGGGCCGCCAGGCCGTGGCGGCGGGTGGCGTGGGGTGTGGCGGTGGCGTCCAGGTCCGGCGCACCGGGGGCGGACGGCGTGGACAGCGGGGGCGTGGAAGGGGCTGACGTGGAGGCGGGCAGGGACATGGCGCTCAGACCGAGTGGAACATGGCGACGCAGTCTGCCCAGGCCCCCATCAGGAACGCATAAGGATGGCGCTGAACAGGGGATTCAGCCCCCGTCGGGCTCGGCCAGGCGGTAGCCCACACCGGCCTCGGTCAGCAGCCATTGCGGTTCGGTGGGGTTGGTTTCCAGCTTGGCCCGCAACTGGCCCATGTACAGGCGCAGGTAGTGGGTGTCGTGGGCGGGTTCGGCGCCCCACACGTCCACCAGCAGCTGGCGGTGGGTCACCACCTGCCCGGCGTTGCGCACCAGGCGGGCCAGCAGCTTGAACTCGGTGGGGGTGAGGTGGGTGGGCTGGCCGTCGCGGGTCACGGTGCGGCGCTTCAGGTCCACCACCACCCCGGCGCGTTGGTAGTGGGTGAGCGCGGCCTCCACCGTGCGGCCACGGTGGCGCAGGGCCACGCGCATGCGGGCCAGCAGCTCGCCCGCGCTGAAGGGTTTGACCAGGTAGTCGTCGGCCCCGGCGTCCAGCAGGCCGATTTTCTGGCCCTCGTCGTGCCGGGCCGAGATGACCAGCACCGGCCAGCGGTGTTGCTGGCGCAGGCGGGCCAGCACGGTGGCACCGTCGCCGTCGGGCAGGCCCAGGTCCAGCAGCACCAGGTCAAAGGCGTCGTGGGCTTGGGCGTGCTGGGCCTGGGCCAGGGCGTCGGCCACGCTGGCGGCGGGGGCCACGCGGTAGCCCTCCACCTCCAGCACGCTGCGCAGGGTGGCGCGGAGTTCGGGGTCGTCTTCAACCAGCAGGACGCGCAGGCTCATGGGCGGGCTCGGAGGGTGGGGCGGGTTGGGCGCAAGGCTGAGGGTCCACCGGCAGCAGCAGCTCCATGCTGGTGCCACCGTGTTTGCGCGGGCGCATGCTGAGGGTGCTGCCATGGGCACGGGCCACGGCAGCACACAGGGCCAGGCCCACCCCGGCACCGCGGATGGCGGCGGTGCGGGCATCTTGGCCACGCTCGAACACGGTGAACAGGCGCTGCGGCGCATCGGCGGGCAGGCCCGGCCCCCGGTCGCGCACGGCCAGCAACACGGCGGCGGGCGGTGTGGCAGGCGGGGTTGCGGATTCCGGGTGGGCTTTGCACAGCACCTCCACCACGGTGTCGGGCGGGCTGTATTTCAGGGCGTTGTCGATGAGGTTTTCCAGCATCTGCACCACCAGCACGGCGTCGCAGCGCAGCAGGGGCAGGTGGGGGGCCACGCGGGCGCGGATGCGGCGGCCCGGGTCGCGGGCGCGCACCCGTTGCAGCACCGCGCCCACCAGTTCTTCCATGGATTCCCAGTCGCGCCGCAGGCCGTCGGTGGTGGCGTCCAGCCGGGCCAGTTGCAGGGCGTTGTCGGTCAGGCGGCTGAGGTGGCTGGCTTCGTCCACGATGGCCAGCGCCAGGCGCTGGCGCTGTTCGGGGCTGAGGCGGTCGCCCTGGTCCACCAGCGACGAGGCCGCGCCCAGGATGGCGGCCAGGGGCGTGCGGTGGTCGTGCGACACCGCCGTGAGCAAGGTGCTGCGCAGGGCGTGGGCCTGGGCGTCGCGGGCGGCTTGCGCGGCCAGGGTGGTGGCGTGCAGGCGCTCCAGCGTCTGGCCCAGCAGGTCGCACAGCGCTTGCGCGTGTTCGCGCTCGGTCGGTTGGGGCAACCATTCGGTGGGCGGGTGCAGCAGGGCGGCACCCTGCACGGCGTGCACGCCCCGCAGGAGCAGGTACCAGGCGGGTTGGTTGTCGTAACGGCCCGTGCCGCGGCCCAGGGGTTTGCCTTCGCGGCAGCACAGGTTCAGGCCGTCGCGCTGGTTGGCGTCCAGGGGGCCCCACACCCGCGGCGTGGGGCCGGTGGTCACCAGGCAGGTCACCCGGGTGGTGGGCAGCACGCGGGCCAGGGCGTCGCAGGCGGCCAGGGCGGTGTCGGCCTGGCGCAGCTGTTCGGACAGGGCGTACAGCTGCCCGATGCGCTGGGCCTGCACACGGGCCAGCGCCGTGGTGCGCCGCTGGCGGGCCATGAGCAGGGTGATGCCCATGCTGACGGCCAGCATGGTCGACAGCAGCAGGGCGTCGCGCGACAGCGTGACTTCGAAGGTGCCGCGTGGGGTCACGAACAGCCAGTTGAAGGCCGCCGCCGCACCCACGCAGGCCAGGGCAGCGGCCCAGGTGGGCCACCACACGCTGGCCAGGGCCGCGGCCAGCACCAGGGGCAGGGCTTGGCTGCCCAGGTCGGCATGCCCGTCCAGCAGCCAGGCGGCCAAGGCCCCGGCGGCCCAGGCCAGCCAGCCGCTGCCGACGCGGCGGACTCCCGCCCATGCAGGTGGGGGGAACGAGGGGGTGGGCTGGGGGAAAG
>DASUON010000454.1:0-4595 GCA_036276615.1 Burkholderiaceae bacterium | reverse complement strand
CGATTTGCCGGGGCCACCGTGCACCGGGTGACGGCCGAGCTGGACCACGGCGACATCCTCGCGCAGGCGGTGGTGCCCATCCTGCCCGGCGACACCGCGCAGGCGCTGGCCGCACGGGTGCTGACGCAGGAGCACTTGATGTATCCGCAGGCCGTGGAAGATGCGTTGAAGGCTTGAAAGGCTCAACGCTCTGCCAAGGCCAGCTTGGCGGCCATGGCGGCAAAGGCCGCCGCAAAGCCACGGCGCAAACCGTTCTGGAGTGTGGTTGAACCCACCACGGCTTGGCGAAAGGCGTGGGCCAACAGGCCATAGCCCACAAACACCACCCACGTCATGCCCATGAACACCGCGCTGAGAAGGGCAAAGTTCCCCATGGGAGACGGGGATGCGGGGTCCATGAACTGCGGCAGAAACGCCAGAAAAAACAGCGTGAGCTTGGGGTTGAGTGTGTTGAGCAGCACGGCCTTGAGCCCCAGCTTCCATGGGTTCAGTGGGGTGGCGTGGTCGTTCACCGCAAAAGCCGCCCGGTCGCGCCAAGTGGCCACGGCCAAATACAGCAGGTACAACACCCCGGCCACCTTCAGCACGTGAAAGGCCATGGCCCCTGCGTGCATCACCGCGGCCAGTCCCAAGGCCGTGGCCAGCATGTGGGGCAGGATGCCCAGGGTGCAGCCGGTGGCCGCATGCACACTGGCCGCCCGCCCTTGCGACAGGCCAGTGGACACGGTGAACAGAACGCCGGTGCCGGGCGTGGCCACGACCACGAGTGAGGTCATCAAGAATTCAAAACTGATCAAGGTCAATCTCCTGTGTTGCACGCATCTTCGGCATGCGCAGGGGTGTTGTCTTGAACGTCATTGCAGGCGGTTCTTGCGCTGTCGGGGCGGTTCAGGGCTGGCCTGGGCAGACGCCACCTGGGCAGCGGCGTGTTTCAGCAAACGTTGAAACGACACACATGCGAGGTGAGACGGAGCCGGACACACGGCCGCGTGGCGCAGTCCTTCGCTCATGGCGCGCAGACGCAAGATGGTCTGATCGATGTCTTTCGCCTTGCGCAACAGCATCTGGCGATCAATGGCCAGTTGGCCATCGGGTGCAAACATTTGTGCGATCTCATCCAGCGAGAAACCGGCGCTGCGTCCCAGCGCGATCAGGGCCAGACGCTCTTGCACGTCGGGGTTGAACACCCGTTTGAGGCCTTGTCGGCCCACGGACGTGATCAGCCCTTTTTCTTCATAGAAGCGCAGCGTTGATGCTGGAACCCCTGTGCGTTTGACCACTTCACCAATGTCCATGGCATGCCTCTTGACTTCAAGTTGACTTGAGTTCGTATCTTATGGCGCAAGGCACACCCATGCGCCATGTGGCGCAGATGCTTCTCCTTGTTTCAACCTTTGACGGAGGCCCATCCATGAACCCACTCCATTGCCAACATCCGGCCTCTGCCGGGACTTCCTCTCCAGCCGCTGACCGTGGTGCAGTGGCCGGTTTGGCTTTGTCCATGCTGCTGGCATCGCTGGGCACCAGCATCGCCAACATCGCCCTGCCCACCCTGGCCGGGGCGTTTGCCGTGCCCTTTTCACAAGTGCAAACCATTGTGGTTGCGTACCTGGCGGGACTGACGATTGCAGTCTTCATCGCCGGTCACTGGGGTGACCGCCAGGGCCTCAAACCCATGTTGCTGGTCGGTCTGCTGCTGTTTGCCACGGGGGCGCTGCTGTGCGCTGTGGCGCCCAACCTGGGCTTCTTGATCGGTGCCAGGGGGTTGCAGGGGGTGGGGGCTGCGTTTCTCATGACGCTTTCCATGGCACTCATGCGGGAGACCGCAAGCCCAGCCCACATGGGGCGGGCCATGGGCTTGCTGGGCACCGTCTCGGCGTTGGGGACCGCACTCGGGCCGTCCATGGGAGGCGTTCTGTTGTCGATGGCGGGCTGGTCCAGCATCTTTTGGGTGCAAGTGCCTGTGGCGCTGGTGGCCATGGTGCTGGTTTTCCGATGCCTGCCCGCCAGTGCGGTTAAAGGGGGTGCACCAGGGGCCCCTTGGCGGTCTTTGCTGCACCGCGGCTTGGGAGCTCCGCTCCTGGTCAATGTGATGGTGGCAGCGGTCATGATGACGACACTGCTCGTCGGCCCCTTTTACCTGGGCATTGGCCTGGGCCTGAAGGACGCGCAGGTGGGTTTTGTGATGTCGGTGGGGCCGGTGATCTCGATTTTTGGTGGGGTCTTGGCCGGTCAGCGGGTGGATGCCTGGGGAAGCCCGCGGGTGCTGGCCCTGGGGCTGGCCTTGCTGGCCTGCGGAGGGTTCTTGCTGTCGGTCATGCCCGGGTGGCTTGGGGTCGCAGGCTACGTGCTCGCCATTGTGGTGTTGACGCCGGGCTACCAGCTGTTTCAGGCTGCCAACAACACCGCCACCCTGGCCGACGTGCCACAGGATCAACGTGGCGCGGTGTCAGGACTGCTGGGCTTGTCGCGCAACATCGGTTTGATTGCCGGGGCCTCGCTGATGGGGGCCGTGTTCGCGTTTGGCGCGGGAACGGCAGACTTTGTTCACGCCAGCCCAGTGGCCATGGAGAGGGGGCTTCGCCTGACATTTGCGCTGGCTGGCGCAATGATGCTCTTGGCGCTCGTGATGTCTCTCGTTTCTGGAAGCCGGGTCAGGCGGTTGAAGCCCCCGCCATCGGTCGGCTGATGGTGTGGTGGGCGCGTTGCCACGCGCCGGGCGTGAACCCCAGGTGGCGCACAAAGCTGCGGGTGAGGTGGCTTTGGTCGGCAAAGCCGGATTGGAGTGCCGCCGCACTCAGCGGTGTGCCGTTGGCGATCAGCCCCTGGGCATGGTGCAACTGGTGTTGCCGCAGCCAGGCGAACGGTGGCAAGCCGTGAGCCCGGGCGAATTGCCGCACCAGCTGGAAGCGGGACAGCCCGGCGTGGTGGGCCAGTTCGGCCAAGGTGGGGGGTGCCTCCAACTGGTCCAGCAGGCAGGTCCGCACCGTTTCAAACGAGGGGGCAGACCCCGTCGGTACCCCTTGGTTGCCGTGGCGCTGCACCAGCAGCCCGCAGGTGTGGGCCAGTTGTTCCTCGATCAGGGGCAATTCATGGGGCTGCGTGTGTGGACTGCAAAGGGCCAGCAGCCGCGTCAGGGCCAGGCGCACCACGGGGTCGTCCAACACCGGGCGGGTGAGCTCCAAGGCGGAGGGGTGGGGGAGCCCCACCCAGTCGGCCAGGGTGATGGGGGCCAGATAGACCATGCGCCAGCGACGCGCCTGCTGTTGCAGGGGCACGCCGTCGTGAACCTCGCCCGGGTTGGTGGTGATGATGTGGCCGGCCAGTGCCTGCACCTGCCCACGTCCACTGGCAGACACCTGACCGCCCTCGTCCATCAGGCCCACACCAAAGCTGTCGTGCCAATGTTTGTCAAAGGCTCGGGCGCTGTGCAGGTGCACGGTGTGCACCCCGGCCACGGGGCCGAGTTGCACGGTGCAGGTGTGCAGGGGTGCATGGGCGCGAGGCATGGGGCGGGTTTTGCAACGGTGTGGCGTGGAAGGCGAATGTTCGCACGTGCCAGGGGCCGGGTGACGTTTGGTGGGTGTTCCCGCATTCCCGCAAGGGACAGCCGCCTGTCTTCCCAAACAAAAAGCCCCCGCGCTGTGGTGACAGTGCGGGGGCTTGTTTTTGCCACAGGCAGGCCCGGTAAGGCCTGGGTGTGTCGGCTGGGGCGGGTGGCCCTGCCGGGGGATGTGCTGCGATCAACAGATGGAAAGAAGTGTAGGCCGCGGGGCGGGGCAGTGGATTGCGAAGTTGCGCCAAATTTCGATGAATTTGGCAGAATCTGCCAATCAATCTAAGATTTTGGGTGAATCATGGAAATTGACCGCTACGATCGGCAAATTTTGGAAATCTTGCAGGCCGAGGGGCGTATTCCCAACCAGGACTTGGCCGAGCGCATCGGCCTGTCGCCCTCACCCTGCCTGCGCCGCGTGCGGGCGCTGGAAGAGGCGGGCCTGATTCGGGGCTACCGCGCCGTGCTGGACGCGCGAAAGCTGGGCCTGACGCTCATGGCCCTCATCCACATTTCCATGGACCAGCACACGCCCGAGCGTTTTGCCAACTTCGAGGCCACCGTGAGCGTGCTGCCCGAGGTGCTGGAGTGCCTGCTCATCACCGGGCAGGATGCCGACTACCAGGTCAAGGTGGCCGTGCGCGACATGGACCACTACCAGGACCTGCTGCTCAACAAAATCACCCGCATCGAGGGGGTGACCGGCGTGCACTCCAGCTTTGTGCTGCGCCGGGTGGTGGACAAGACGGCCTTGCCGGTGTGAGGGGGCGTGGGCTACTCTGGCTTGGTGTCGTCCGCCAGGTAGCGGCGCACCAGGTCATAAAAGCTGTCGTAGAACATTTCCACCGAAATGGTTTCGCTGCCGACCTTCACCAGGGCTTCGTCGGTCGACGAAAACGGCAGCGACACCGAGCCGATGCCCCCCAGCCCCACGCTGGCCGATGTTGCGGACTTCTTCAGGGCATAGGTGTCCTTGATGGCGGTGACGAACACCAGGCTCCATCGGTCGGGTGGGGTGTCGGGCGCACAAACCACCCGG
>DASUON010000453.1:0-6685 GCA_036276615.1 Burkholderiaceae bacterium | reverse complement strand
GAGCGGCGTTGGCGGTGGATGCAGTGGAAGTGCCCACGCCCTGGCGGCAGGTGCCGGGGTAGCGCAGTTCGGCGTGCCGGTCGCGGGCCAGGCCCTGGGCGGCCAGCGCCTGGGCAATGTCCTTGCGGGTGCAGGCACAGGGGTAGGCCAGATCGCGTTGCACCAGCGTGTCCAGCGCCTGCTGGTAGGCGGCCTGGCGCTGGGACTGCCACAGCACCGGCCCGTCAGGGTGCAGGCCACAGGTGGCCAGTTGCTGCAGGATGTGCTCCCCCGCGCCGGGAATGCAGCGGGGGGTGTCCACGTCTTCCATGCGCACCAGCCACAACCCACCGTGGGCGCGGGCGTCCAGCCAACTGGCCAGCGCGGCCACCAGCGAGCCCGCGTGCAGCAGCCCGGTGGGTGAGGGGGCAAAACGCCCCCGGTAGCTTGACCCATGCCCCATGTGACCCGCCAGGCTAGTGCAGCAAACCCGCCGCGGTGTTGACGGCCAGGGCCAGCAACAGGGTGTTGAACACGAAGGCGACCCCGGCATGGGCCATGACCAGTCGGCGCATGCGGGTGTTGCACACGGTCACGTCGGAGGTCTGCGACGTCATGCCGATGACGCTGGCAAAGTACAGAAAGTCGGTGTACATGGGGGCCGGGGTGCCTGGAAAGGCCAGCGCAGGTCCCTCGGCCCGGTGAGGGGTGGCCCAGTGGGCGTGGGCGTAATGCAGGGCAAACGCGGTGTGCACCAGCAGCCACGACACCGCGAAGGTCAACCCCGCCAGCCCCAGGCGCAGGCCCACGTTCAGGGTGGAGGCGCCATCCAGCCCATACAGCTCCGCGACGATGGCCACCAGGCTGGCCACCGCCGCGGCCACGGTCAGCAGCAGCACGCCGGCGGCGCCGTCGTCTTCCGTGCGGGCCAGGGCTTTCATGTGGTCCACCGTGGCATGGGCCATCATCACCCAGGCCAGCAGCAGGTAGGTGAGTGCCCCGGCGCACCAGGCCAGCAGGGCACAGACGCTGGCACCCAGCGCGGGGGGTGTGACCAGCCACACCGCCAGGCCGACGATGGCCCCCGTCATCAGGCGGGAGCGGCTGTACCAGGGGTGCCAGTACCGCCTGCTGCTGTGGTGCGGGAGCGGGCTCACAGGGCGGCGAGCGGTGGGGCTGGGTGGGGCGGACCTCAGCCCAGCAGGGCCAGGGCCAGTTCCAGGCCGGAGACGAAGGCGTCTTCCACGCGGTGGCCCAGGCACCAGTCGCCGCACAGGCCCACGCCCAGTTCGGGCGACCACAGGTGGGAGCGGCCCAGCGGCGTCTGCGTCTGCGCAAAGCGCCAGCGGTGCACCACGGCATGGCTGGGTTCGGCGCGGATGCCGGTCACCTCGGAGAAGGCGCGGCGCAGCTTGGCGGTGATGCGCTCGGCGTCGTCTTCCAGGTGTTCGGCGGACCAGGCGGGGCTGGCCTGCACGGTCCAGCGTTCGATGGGGTCGCGCCGGGGTTTGCTGCCTTCGCGGGCCAGCCAGCTGATGCGGTGGTGGGTGCTGCGGGCGGCGTTCCATTGCGGGCCCAGGTGCGACAGACCGGGTTGCATGGCCTGGGGGAAGGCCAGCATCAGCGTCCAGCAGGGGGCCACGGTCACGCCGGAGAGGGCGGTGGCAATGTCGGCCCCCGCGCCGCGCTCCAGCCCGGAGGCGCGCAGGATGTCCTGGGCTTGCAGGTGGGGCAGGGCCAGCACCACGCGGTCAAAGCCGCCCAGCACGGTCTGGGCACCGGTGGTGGTCTGGTCTTCGGTGTGCAGTTGCCAGCAGCCGGACTGGATGGGGTCGCGGGTGATGCGGCTGACCAGGGTGTTCAGGCGCACCTCGGCCCCTTGCTGGGGGGCTTGCGGGTGGGTGGCGTCGGCCAGGGGCTGGGCCCAGGTGTGCACCAGGGCGTTCATGCCGGGCACGGCCACGTAGTGGGCTTCGCGCGGGGGCGGGTTGGTCTCCACCACATGGCCCAGGGCGTCAAGCACACGCACGGTGCTGGCGCTCCAGGGCACCACCACGTCGGGCGTGGTGGACAGGGCCAGGGCAAAACGCTCGTCGCGCACGGTGAAGTACTGGGCGCCGTGGTCAAAACCACCGAATTCGGTCTGGCGGGTGGCCATGCGGCCCCCGAAGCCGCGGCTTTTTTCCACCAGGGTCACGTGCCACCCGGCCTGGGCCAGGGTGCGGGCGCAGGTGACACCGGCCATGCCGGCCCCGATGACGGCCACGCGCTGCGGTGTGGTGGGGGATGCCGCAGCGCGGCGGGAGGAGGATGGACGGGCAGAACGGCGGGGTGCAGAGGGTGTGGTCATGGACAGGTGTCTCCTGGCGGGCACTGTAGCAGCGCCGTGGGCGGCGCGGGCTGATGGGGCTCAAGGGATGCGCACGGGCGCTTCAGGTCATGGTGTGGTGGTTGAGCAGCGCGGCGCGGGTCTGGCTGTGGGCCAATTGGCCCAGCCACCACTGCAGGGCCTTGCCTTGCGAGGCCACCGGCGCACTGCGGGCGGTGCTGCCGCTTTGGCCCCGCCAGGCGTAACCCAGGCGGGCCACGCGGGCGCCCCGCTGCACCTCCTTCTGCACCAGCCGCCCGGCTTCGATGTAGGGCTGGGCCATGGGCAGGGGCAGAAATCCGCAGCCCATGCCGCGCAGCTGGGCTTCCAGCTTGTGGCGCAGGGTGGGCACGGTGAACACTTCCTGCCCGGCCAGCAGGTTGAAGGTGAGGCCGCTGCCGCGCTGGGTGGTGTCGGCCACGGCCACGGCGCGGTGCTGGCCGATCTGACTGTCGGGCAAGGGCTCGGGTTGGCTGGCCAGCGGGTGGTGGGGGGCCACGGCAAACACAAAAGGCAGGTCGCCCAGCTTTTCCATGTGGATGCCGGGGTGGCCGATGCTGGCGTCGGTGCCCACGCCCACGGCCAGGTCGGCCCTGCCCGACAGCAGGGCTTCCATGGTGCCGCTCATGTTTTCGTTGCGCAGCCGCAGCCGGGTGGGGGCACCCAGCTCGAAGAAGGCTTCGCACAGCTCGAACAGGGTGGTGCGGGCCATGGTGTTGTCGGCCACGATGGTGAGCTGCGGCTCCCAGCCGGTGGCCACGCGTTTCACCCGCTCGGCCACGGCGTCCAGTTCGTGCAGCAGGTGTTCGCCGCTGTGCAGCAGTTCTTCACCCGCGGGGGTGATGCGGGCTTGGCGGGCGCTGCGGTCGAACAGCAGCACGTCCAGCGCGTCTTCCACCTGGCGCACGCGGTAGGTCAGGGCGCTGGGCACCAGACCCAGTTCGCGGGCGGCGGCGGCCATGCTGCCGGTGCGGGCCACGGCTTCGATCAGGGCCAGGTTGTCGGGCGACAACACGGCCCGGGCATGGACCGGGCCTGGGCGCGAAGAAGTCCCTGTGGGTTGCATGGTTTGACCACCTTTCGTTCAATCCGTTCGAATGATGCCATCAAGTTCCTGCGTCCGTCGGGCGGGGTGGGCGGCCTACAGTGGCTGTCATGGCCCCGTTGCGGGGCTTCACTTTCAGGAGATTGCTGTGCTGTCCATTCGCCGTGCGTGCCAGCGGGGTTATGCCGACCATGGCTGGCTCAAGAGCCACCACAGTTTTTCGTTTGCCGGGTACTTCGACCCCGAGTGGATGGGCTGGGGCAACCTGCGTGTCATCAACGAGGACCGCATCGCCCCCGGCACGGGTTTTGGCACCCACGGGCACCGCGACATGGAGATCATCAGCTACGTGTTGTCGGGCTCGCTGGCCCACCAGGACAGCATGGGCAACGGCACGGTCATTCCCCCCGGCGACGTGCAGCGCATGAGCGCCGGGCGCGGCGTGCAGCACAGCGAGTTCAACCACGCGGCTGACGCGGAAACCCACTTTCTGCAAATCTGGATCCAACCCAACGAGCGCGGCATCATGCCCGGCTACGAGCAAAAGACCTTTGACATCGCCGACAAGCAAGGCCGCCTGCGTCTGGTGGCCTCGCCCGACGGGGCCGAGGGCTCGGTCACCCTGCATGCCGACGCCCGCCTGTACGCCACCCGGCTGGATGGGGCCGAGTCGGCCCGCCTGGCCCTGGCCCCGGGGCGCAAGGTCTGGGTGCAGGTGGTGCGCGGGGCGCTGAGCGTCAACGGTCAGGCCTTGCAGACGGGGGATGCCGCCTTGCTGGCCGACGAAACCGGGGTGCAGCTGGACCAGGGGCAGGAGGCCGAGGCCCTGGTGTTTGATCTGGCCCCCTGAATTCAATGTTTTTTTGAGGTCTACCGCTTTTTGGGCGGTGTTTGTTTGCTCTTGTTTTTAACCAAGGAGTTCATCATGGCAAAAGTGGTTGTAGTGTTCCATTCGGGTTACGGTCACACCCAGCGCATGGCGCAGTCGGTGGCCGAGGGGGCCGGTGCCGAGCTGGTGGTCATTGATGCCGATGGCAACCTGACCGACACCGACTGGGCCACGCTGGACGCGGCCGACGCCATCATCATGGGCAGCCCCACCTACATGGGCAGCGTGAGCTGGCAGTTCAAGAAGTTTGCCGACGCTTCCAGCAAGAAGTGGTTCGTCCAGGCCTGGAAGGACAAGGTGTTTGCCGGTTTCACCAACAGCGCCTCCATGAACGGCGACAAGCTCTCCACCCTGCACTACCTGTTCACCCTGGCCATGCAGCACAGCGGCGTGTGGGTGGGCACCGGCATGATGCCGTCCAACTCCAAGGCCGCACAGCGCAACGACATCAACTACGTGGCCTCGTTCGCCGGTGCCATGGCCACCACGCCGTCGGACGCCAGTGCCCAGGAAATGCTGCCCGGCGACCTGGAAACCGCCCGTCTGTTCGGCCAACGCGTGGCCGCCGTGGCCGCCCAGTTCAAGGCCTGAAGAGCCCTCACCGCCGGAGACAAACCCATGAAGCTGTTCTATTCGCCAGGCGCATGCTCTCTGGCCCCCCACATCGTCCTGCACGAAGCGGGTGTGCCGTTCGAGGCCGTGCTGGCCAGCACCAAGACGCACCAGTTGGCCGATGGCTCGGACTACTACGCCGTCAACCCGCTGGGCTACGTGCCGTTTTTGGTGCTGGACGATGGCCGCACGCTGCGCGAGGGTCAGGTCATCAGCCAGTACATCGCCGACCAGGTGCCGACCACCGGCCTGGCCCCTGCGGCGGGCACCTGGGAGCGCTACAAGCTGCAGGAGTGGCTGTCGTTCATCAGCAGCGAGTTGCACAAGGGCTTTTCGCCCCTGTTCAACCCGGCCACGCCCGACACCTTCAAGCCCGCCATCAAAGAGCGCCTGCTGCAACGCCTGACCTGGGTGGACACGCAGCTGGCCGACCGGAACCACCTCATGGGCAACACCTTCACCGTGGCCGACGCCTACCTGTTCACCGTGACCAACTGGGCGGGGTTTGTGGGCCTGGACATTTCCGGACTGGCCCACCTGGCCGCCTACCGGGGCCGCGTGGCGGGGCGTTCTGCCGTGCAGGCCGCCATGAAGGCCGAAGGTCTGCTGGGCTGAAACACGGTTGTCCCGAAAGCTTCATCGGGGCGTCATGGGGTTTGCATAGGCTCCCGTTCTTTCAACCGAACGGGAGCGCTTCATGTTCACCCTCGAACTTTCCCGGGCCTTGGCCCCAACCCCTGTCCGTGTGGCCGTGCTCTTGGCCACGGGCCTGGGCCTGACCGGCTGCCTGGGCAGTGGCGATGACCCCGTGGCCCTGGCCGATGGCACCACCGCCCAACTGGCCATTTTGGAAACCAGCGACCTGCACGCCAACCTCATCAGCTACGACTACTTCAAGCTGGCCGAGGACAAAAGCGTGGGCCTGGAGCGCACGGCCACCGTCATCAAACAAGCGCGGACCGAGTTTCCCAACCACCTGCTGATCGACAACGGTGACACCATCCAGGGCACCGCCTTGGCCGATTACCAGGCGCTGGTGAGCCCCGTGGCCTGCAACCAGAAGTTGGCCACCTACAAGGCCATGGACGTCATCGGTTTTGACGTGGGCACGTTGGGCAACCACGAGTTCAACTACGGCTTGCCTTACCTGTCGCAAGTGACGGGCACCAAGTTCAATGTGGAGGGCATGCCTGCCGTGGCCAGCCAGCCCACCTGCACGGGGCCGGCCTTCCCGCTGGTGCTGGCCAACGTGACCAGCAAGAAGGACGGGCAGACGCTGTACAAGCCCTACACCATCCTGACCAAGAAGATTGCGGGCAAGGACAAGGATGGCAAGGCCATCGAGAGCACGGTCAAGGTGGCGGTGATCGGTTTCGCCCCGCCCCCCATCCTCAACTGGGACAAACGCTGGCTGGACGGCAAGGTGGACGTGCAAGGCGTGGTGGAAGCCGCTCAGAAGTACGTGCCCCAGGCCCGAGCCGAAGGGGCGGACATCGTCATCGCCGCCTCGCACGGCGGCTGGGACACCAGCACCTACACCCCCACCATGGAAAACGCCAACTACCACCTGGCCAAGGTGGCGGGCATCGACGGCATCCTCATGGGCCATTCACACGGCGAGTTTCCCAATGCCGCTTGCAGCACCCCCGCGTGCAGTGCCGAAGGGGTGGACAAGACCAAGGGCACTTTCTTCGGGGTGCCCGCCGTCATGCCCAGCTACTGGGGTAAGGCCATCGGCGTCATCAACTACGGCCTGGTGGTGAAGAACGGCAAGTGGACCATTGACAGCGGC
>DASUON010000452.1:0-3075 GCA_036276615.1 Burkholderiaceae bacterium | reverse complement strand
GGCGCGCGCGGTAGCGGTAGCCCCAGGAAGGGCCCTCGATGGGGCGCAGCAGCGTCTCGGCCTTGACCTTGCCCAGGTGCCAGAGGTTGTCTTCGAGCACGCGCTGCTTCACGGCCACCTGCGCGCCAACATGCAGGTGCTGCATCTTGCAGCCGCCACAGGCCCCGGCATGCAGGCCGAAGTGCGGGCAGCCGGGCTTGACGCGCTGCGACGACTCGCGGTGGATGGTGGTGAGGGTGGCGGCCTCCCAGTTGTTCTTCTTGCGGTTGACCTGGGCGCTGACCCACTCAAACGGCAAGGCACCGTCCACGAACACCACCTTGCCGTCGGCCTTGCGGGCCACGCCCTGGGCTTCCAGGTCCAGCGAGTTGATGTGCAGCCAGTCGTCGGGGAAGCCGAAATCGCGGGCCAGGGGCACGTCGGGGCGGCTGGCCATGTCACCCTCGGGCGGCGCATCGGTGTTGGCGGTCTGGCCTCGGGCCTGGCTCAGGGCCGAGGCCAACGAGGGCAGCGCAGCCTCGCCAGGGGCTGCGGGCGTGGCGGACGTGGTGGAAACAGGGGTGGCGGGGGTTGGGGATGAGGAACGGGACATGCCCCGATTGTCTCAGCCCGCCGGGTCGGTCACCCGCACCGGCATGCCCGAGCCAGCGTCACCCAGACGCAAGCGGCCCACCACCCAGACCGCCAGCAGGCTGGCGGCCACGGCCAGCGCGGCATTGAAGCCGTAGTGGATGACCCGCCCTTGTGCGTCCTGGGCAATCAACAATCCCCCCACCCACGACGCCAGGCCCATGGCCAGCGCCTGCACCGCCCCATTGAGGGCCATGAAGGTGCCCCGCAGCCGCGGTTCGCAGGCCGAGGTGAGGATGGCCATGCCCGGAATCATGCGGCCACTCATGCACACAAAAAACAGCGTGCTCACCGGCAGGATGAAAAACACACCCCACGGGGCCACCTGGGTGATGAGCACCAGCGGCACCACCGTCACCAGCGCCATGCGCCGAAACATCACCACCTTGCCCCACAGGTCGGTCCAGCGGCCCACCCAACGGGCGGTGACCAACGTGGCCACCCCGCCGGCCAGGTAGATGTAGGGCACCTGCGTCATGGGCATGCCGCCTTCGCCTGCAACATGGTGGCTGGTCATGTACAGGGTGATGTACGGGATGACCACAAAACCCGCAAACACCAGCAACACCGAGAACCCGAACGCCCGCCAGTGCGCGGGCAGCACCAGCACGTCGCGCAGACGGCTCCAGGGGGTTGAGGGCGCGCCGCCACCGTGTTCATGGGCGTGGAGGTGGGTCCGCATCACCGGCAGGGTGGCCGCGGCGCCCACACTCAGCACCGCACACACCCCCGCCAGCGCCACAAAGGGCACATGCCAGTTCCAGTGCGCGGCCAGGAACAGGCCCGCAGGCACCCCGGCCACCGTGGCCACCGAAAACGCCGTCATCACCACCGCCATGGCCCGCCCGCGCCGCTCGAAGGGCACCACGTCGCCCACGATGGTCTGCACCAGCGTGCCCAGCACGCCGCCGAACACCCCCGCGGCCACCCGGGCCGCCATCAGGCCGTGGTAGCTGGTCGCCAGGCCACAGGCCAGGGTGGCCAACGCAAACAAACCGTACAGCGCCAGCAGCAGGCGCCGACGGTCGAACCGGTCGATGTAGAACGCCGCCAGAAAGCCCGACAGGCCCGCCGCCAGGTTGTAGCTGGACACCAGCAACCCGAACTGGGCCGCTGAAATGCCAAACACCTGCGTGAGCTGCGGCCCCAGCGGCATCATGATCATGAAGTCCACGATGTTGGTGAACTGCATCCCCGCCAACGTGAGCAGCAACCAGCGCTCGCGGCTGGGGGACAAGGGGGTGGTCATGGTCGGGGTTCCTGGGGGGATGACGCTGGGGCTTCAGGCCCACTGCGCCAGGTATTCGGCCCAGTGCGTGTCGGCTGCAACGGGGGCTTGGGGGTCGTCCGCACGGGCCGCGGCGCAGGCATCGGCACGCGCCTGCAGGGTCTGGCGCACAAAGGCCATTTCGGCCTGGTACTCGTCGGCCGTGAAGCCGCCGCGCATCTTCTGGAAGCGGCAGTACAGCAGGTAGGTGTTGAGCACGTCGGTTTCGCAATAACGGCGGATGGTGTCCAGCTCACCCCGCAGGTAGGCGGGGTAGACCTGGTCGCCACTCATGCCCAGCTTGCCGGGAAAGCCGCAGAGTTTGGCCATGGCGTCCAGCGGGGCGTTGTTCTTGGGCTGGTACAGCGCCAGCAGGTCCATCAGGTCCAGGTGGCGGGTGTGGTAGCGGCTGATGTAGTTGTTCCACTTGAACTCACGGCTGTCGTGGTCGCCGCCGTCGCCCAGGTCCCAGTAACGACAGGCCTCCACGCCGTGTTTCAGGCCCCGGTAGTGCAGCACGGGCAAATCGAAGCCACCACCGTTCCAGCTCACCAGTTGGGGGCTGTGGCGGTCGATGGACTGGAAAAACGTCTGGATGACGCTGCCCTCGCCCTGCCCGTCACGGTCCACAAAGGAGCGGACCCTGAGCCCGTCGGCGTTGCGGAACACACAGGAGATGACCAGCACCCGTTGCAGGTGCAGCGGGGCCATGTCGGGCTTGCCCGCTTCGGTGCGCTGGGTTTGCCAGTCAGGCCAGTCCTGGTCGGTGCCGATCAGCCCCACATCGCGCATCCCCGCCACGTCGGGGATGGTTTCGATGTCGAACACCAGCACGGGCCAGCCCATGGCTGAACCCCTCAACGGCCGGGCAGGAATTTGGCCGGATCGACCGGCTTGCCGTTGCGACGGATTTCAAAGTGCAGCTTCACGCGGTCGGCGTCGCTGCTGCCCATTTCGGCGATCTTCTGGCCCTGCTTGACGTTCTGGTCTTCCTTGACCAGCAGGGTCTGGTTGTGGGCGTAAGCCGTCAGGTACGTGTTGTTGTGTTTGAGGATGATGAGGTTGCCGTAGCCCCGCAGGCCCGACCCGGCATACACCACACGCCCTTCGGCGGCGGCCAGCACGGGCTCGCCCGACTTGCCGGCAATGCCCAGGCCCTTGTTCTTTTGCTCGTCAAA
>DASUON010000451.1:0-2143 GCA_036276615.1 Burkholderiaceae bacterium | reverse complement strand
GCACCGTGACCCGATTTGCCCAGGTGGGCGAGAGCTGGGAGCTTCGCGTCCTGGCACCGCAGGCCCTGGCGCGCTTCCTGGCGTACAAGGGCTCGGTGGCCATCAATGGCGTGAGCCTCACCATCAACCAGGTGGTGGATCGCGTGGCGGATGGCCCCCAAGGGTGCGAGTTCAGCATCAACCTCATCCCGCACACCGTTGAAAACACCACCCTGGGCGACCTCACCGAAGGTGCCCAGGTCAACCTCGAAATCGACACCGTGGCGCGCTACGTGGAACGCATGCTGCAATGCGGCGCGTTTCCCGCCACCCCCAAGGACATGGCATGACCGCTCCCACTCCCCTGAAACCCGTCCCCATCTCGCCGGTGGAAGACATCGTGGCCGACATGAAAGCCGGTCGCATCGTCATCCTCGTGGATGAGGAAGACCGTGAGAACGAAGGCGATTTGGTGTTGGCCGCCGACCATGTGTCGCCCGAAGCCATCAACTTCATGGCCCGTTTTGGCCGGGGCCTGATCTGCCTGACCCTGACCCGCGAGCGTTGCGAACGCCTGCAACTGCCCCCCATGGTCCCGCGCAACGGCACCAAGATGGGCACGGCGTTCACCGTGTCCATCGAGGCCACCGAGGGTGTGACCACCGGCATTTCCGCCGCGGACCGCGCCCGCACCGTGGCCGCAGCCGTGGCCCCCAACGCCCAGGCGTCCGACCTGGTGCAGCCCGGCCACATCTTCCCCTTGCAGGCGGTGGACGGCGGTGTGCTGATGCGCGCCGGTCACACCGAAGCCGGCTGCGACCTGGCCGCCATGGCCGGTTGCACGCCCGCCGCCGTGATTTGCGAGATCATGAAGGACGACGGGACCATGGCCCGCCTGCCTGACCTGCAACTGTTCGCCGCCGAACACGGCCTGAAGATCGGCACCATTGCCGACCTGATCGAACACCGCAGCCGCACCGAGTCGCTCATTGCCCCTGTGGGCCAGCGCCCCCTGCAAACTGCCTTTGGCACCTTCACCGCCCATGCCTTCCGCGACAAGCCCAGTGGCGCCTTGCACCTGGCCCTGGTCAAAGGCCAGTGGACGCCCGACGCCGTGGTGCCCGTGCGGGTGCACGAGCCCCTGTCGGTGCTGGATGCGCTGGAGGTGGGCCGCTCCATGCACTCGTGGAGCCTGGAGTCCAGCCTGCGCTACCTCGACGCCAAAGGCTGTGGCGTGGCCGTGCTGCTCAACTGCGGCGAATCCGCCGAACAACTGCTGGCCCAGTTCCAGGGCACGGCACGTTCCGCCCAGGCGCCCGAACGGGGCCGCATGGACCTGCGGACCTACGGCGTGGGCGCACAAGTCCTGCGTGAATGCGGCGTGCACAAAATGGAATTGCTGAGCCAGGCCCGCCGCATGCCCAGCATGGCCGGGTATGGCCTGGAAGTGGTGGGTTTTGTCTCCAAGGAAATGAACTGAACATGTTTGGCGCAGAAAAAGGCAAAGCCGACCGCCTCGACGGCAAGGGACTTCGCATTGGCATCGTGCAGGCGCGGTTCAACGAATCCATCACCAACGCCCTGGCCGACGCCGTCACCAGCGAATTGAAGGTCCTGGGCGTGGCCGCCGACGACATCCAGTTGGTGAAGGTGCCCGGTGCCCTGGAAGTGCCCGTGGCCCTGCAGGCCATGGCCGACTCCGAGCAGTACGACGCCTTGGTGGCCCTGGGCTGCATCATCCGCGGCGAGACCTACCACTTTGAGCTGGTGGCCAACGAATCCGGCGCCGGGGTGACCCGTGTGTCGCTGGACCACCAGTTGCCCATCGCCAACGCCATCCTCACCACCGAAAACCTTGAACAGGCCGTGGCCCGCCAGACCGAAAAAGGCGTGGACGCTGCCCGCGTGGCCGTGGAAATGGCCAACCTGCTGGAAGAACTGGGTTGAACGCATGACCGACACCACGCCCGACACCGCCTCCCCCTCCACCCCTGCCCCTCAAAGCAAGCGCCCCCGCAAGGCCGCCGACAAATCGGGCCGCACCCGCGCCCGCGAGTTTGCGCTGCAAGCCCTGTACCAGCATTTGGTGGGCCGCAACGAAGCGAGCGACATCGACCTGTTCACCCGTGACCTGAGCGGTTTTCACAAGTGCGACAGCGCCCAT
>DASUON010000450.1:0-4608 GCA_036276615.1 Burkholderiaceae bacterium | reverse complement strand
AGCGTCTGCGGTGCATGTGGCCCGCCCCCGCGTGGCCATCCTGCGCGAGCAGGGCGTCAACTCGCACGTGGAAATGGCCTGGGCCTTCCACGAGGCGGGTTTCGACTCGGTGGACGTGCACATGACCGACCTGCAAACCGGACGGGCCGACCTGGCCACCTTCAAGGGCGTGGTGGCCTGCGGCGGCTTCAGCTACGGCGACACCCTGGGCGCAGGCATCGGCTGGGCGCGCAGCATCACCTTCAACCCTCGCCTGGCCGACCAGTTCAAGGCCTTCTTCGCCCGCACCGACACCTTCGGCCTGGGCGTGTGCAACGGCTGCCAGATGTTTGCCGAGCTGGCCGACATCATCCCCGGTGCCGACGCCTGGCCGCGCTTCACCACCAACCAGAGCGAGCGGTTTGAAGGCCGTCTGGCGCTGGTGGAGGTGCTGGAATCGCCCAGCCTGTTCCTGCAGGGCATGGCCGGGGCGCGTTTGCCTGCGGTGGTGTCCCACGGCGAGGGTTTTGCCAACTTTGCCCACCGCGGCAACCTGGCGGCCATCCAGGCCGGAGGTCTGGCATCGTTGCGCTTTGTGGACCACCATGGCCAGCCGACGGAAACCTACCCGCTCAACCCCAACGGCAGCCCCGGCGGTTTGACCGCTGTGACCACCGCCGATGGCCGCTTCACGGCCATGATGCCGCACCCCGAGCGCGTGTTCCGCAACGCGCAAATGAGCTGGACCGACCTGGCCGCCACCGGTGGCCTGGGTGCGCACAGCCCCTGGATGCAGATCTGGCACAACGCCCGCCGCTGGGTGGGCTGATTTTTCACCCCAGGATCTGCACATGGCCGCATCCAGCCTTCTCGCTCTGATCGACGACATTGCCACGTTGCTGGACGACGTGGCCGTCATGACCAAGGTGGCCACCCGTCAGGGCGTGGCCGCCGCTGACGATGTGGCGGCCATGACCCAGATGGCGGCCAAAAAAACGGCCGGGGTGCTGGGCGATGACCTGGCACTCAACGCCCAGCAGGTGACGGGGGTGCAGGCCGACCGCGAGTTGCCCGTGGTCTGGGCCGTGGCCAAGGGCTCGCTGCTGAACAAGGCCATTCTGGTGCCGCTGGCCCTGGTCATCAGCGCGGTGGCCCCCTGGGCCATCACCCCGCTGCTGATGGTGGGCGGTTTGTTCCTGTGTTTTGAAGGGGCCGAAAAACTGGCCCACCGCTTTTTGCACACCCCGGCGGAAGACGAACACGCCCACCAGCAGCAATTGGCCGCCGTGGCCAACGAAGCGGTGGACCTGGTGGCTTTCGAGCGCGACAAGGTGAAGGGGGCCATCCGCACCGATTTCATCTTGTCGGCGGAAATCGTCGTCATCACCCTGGGCACCGTGGCCGCTGCCGCCCTGGCCGAACGGGTGGCGGTGCTGGTGGGCATTTCGGTGGTGATGACGCTGGGCGTCTACGGCCTGGTGGCCGCCATCGTCAAACTGGACGATGCGGGCCTGGCCCTGGCGCGTCGCCCCGGGGCTGGGGCACAGCGCCTGGGGGCCGGGTTGCTGGTGTTTGCCCCTTGGCTGATGAAGACCCTGTCGGTGGTGGGTACAGCGGCCATGTTTTTGGTGGGCGGTGGCATCCTGCTGCACGGCTGGCCCGCGTTGCACCACTGGGTGCAGGGCGTGGAAACCGCGGCCAACGCCATCCCCACGGTGGGCGGCCTGTTGGGCAGCGCGGGTGTGGTCTTGGCCGGGGCGCTGTCCGGGGTGGTGGCCGGGCTGCTGACGGTGGCCCTGGTGACCCTGATCGGGCGGCTGCGTTCGGCCCGCTGAGCGTTTTGATTTGCGCCCCGAGGGGGGCGCCTTATTTCTTTTCATTGTCTGTTCAATCCATGTATACCTATCGCAATCGACGTTCTCCCCGTTACTTCAACAACCGTGGTACCGCGGGGGAAGGCCATGCCACTTCGGTGCCCTCGGGGTCTGCGGACAGCCGGGGCGGACGCTGCGTGGCCTTGGTCGATGCCCGGTTCATGGCCTGGCTGGGCCATGCGGCCGACCGTTCGGGCCCCGGGGCCACCGCCAACCTGAGCGCCGATGGCGTGGCCACCCTGCGACGGGTGGTGCGTGACGTGGGCGGCCTGCCCGAGGCCACCCGCGTGTACTGGTACACCGACCGCGAAGTGAACGCGTTGATCGACGGCGTGCTGGTGCGCCCGGTGGCCGATGCCGAGCAGGACGGCGGCCTGTCCATGACCCGCGCCATGTCGGCCGACATCCAACGCCTGGCCCAGCACCAGGCCGCTGACCACCTGGTGGTGGTGTCGGACGACGAACGCCTGTGGGCGGCCATTGACGACGCCCAACTGCACGGCTTGAGCGTGGCCCTGCTGTGCGACGACAGCGTGGGCGACTACAGCCAGCTCCAGGAAGACGACCCCAGCTGGGCCCGCCTGCTGGCCCAGGCCGACCGCCGCATCGTGTGGGACGGCAGCGCCGCCGGGGCCGCCGTGGCCACCTCTGCGCACGGCAGCCGCCCGGGTGCGGCGGGCATGGCACCTGCGGTCTCCATGCAACCCGTGGACCGCGAGGGCATCATGGCCCAGCTGGCCCAGTGGTGGGACGAAGAGCCCGAAACCCAGCGCATCGACCTGCAAAGCGAGCTGCAATACGCCCGCGGCATCCCGCAGGAAGTGGACCGGCAGCTGCTGGTGCGCCTGAGCCGCACGCTGGGCCACCCGCTGACCTGGCCCGAGAAAAAGATCATGCGCGAAGGCGTGCGCCGCCTGGTGCTGGGCGACCAGTACACGCCGTATCAGTCGCCCGCCGACCCCACCGGCCAGGCCGAAGCTTTCGGCCAGTCCCCGGAGGTGGCGCAGGCCCCTGAACCTCAGGCCTGAGGGGCACCCGCCGCGGGCCGGGTGCGGTAAAAACGCACCGGGCTGGCGGGCACCTGGGCCAGCACGTTGGGCCGCATGCGGCCCACCACGTGCATTTCGCAGGGCTTGCAGTCAAACCGCAGGGTGAGTTTGTCCTTGCCGTGCACCAGGGTCAGCGGTTCGGCCTTGACCGTGCCTTGCACCCCCGTCACCCCCTTGGCCTGTTTGGGGCACAGGCTCAAGGAAAAGCGCACGCAGTGCTTGGTGATCATCAGGCTGACGTCGCCTTCTTCCTCGTGGCTTTCGTAGGCGGCGGCCACCACCTTCACGCCATGGCGGGCGTAGAAGTCGCGGGCCTTCTGGTTGTAGACGTTGGCCAGGTAGGTCAGCGTGTCTTCGGGGTAGGGCGCGGGCGGCTCCACCGGCGTGGCGCGGGGCAGCCGCTTGCAGGCGGCCATACGGGCCGATTCCAGCGCCACCACGGCGTCGCGGCGCAGGGCGTTGAGCTGCGAGGCGGGGATGAACCAGGGCGCGCTCAGCGTCACGGTCACGTCGGCCTCAGGGTTGCGTACTTCAAAGGCGGTGTCGCCCAGGCGGCAGAGTTGCTCGCGGGTCTTGGCCAGGGCCTGTTCGGGGTGTTGTGCCAGGTCGGTGGGCAGGGGCGCGGTGGCCTGGGCCTCGTGGCCGTTTTCGTCGGTCAGCGTGAGGCTGAGGCTGCCGTGGGCGTCGCTCAGCTGCATCCACACCGCCATGCGGCGCTGGGCCGAAGGTTTTTCCAGCGTGCGCACCCAGTCCATGCTGCGGTTGCGGTTGACGCGGCGGCCCTTGCGCAGGTCCTTCAGGCTGGCCATGGGGTCCTTGGGGAACACACGCCAACGCCCGGGCGGCACGCCGGGGCCGCTGAGGCGCTCCACCCGGTTGGTTTGCAGGCCCACCAGCTCTTGCTGCAGGTCGTGGTAACACAGGCCGTCGCCGTTGCGCAGCTCCAGCGCGGGGTCGTCGGCGTCCAGTTCGAACCAGTCCTTGCCCTGGCCCAACCCGGTCTTGACGCTGGCCACCCAGCCCACGGGCTGGCCGGGGTTCTTGGGGCTGTCGAACGCGCCAATGTCGTCCTGGCGGCCATTGACGAAGTAGTCGGTGAACTCGCGGTTGAAGTTCTGGTCCGGGTCGGGGGTGAAGGTGTAGGTGCAGCGCCCGCTGGAGGCGGGGGCCAGCTCGGGGCGGCGGTGGAGCAGCTCGTCCAGCAGGGTGCGGTAGTGGGCGGTGATGTTCTTCACATAGCCCATGTCCTTGTAGCGGCCTTCGATCTTGAAGCTGCGCACGCCCGCGTCCACCAGGGCTTCGAGGTTGGCGCTCTGGTTGTTGTCCTTCATGGACAGCACGTGTTTGTCGTGGGCCACAAAGCGGCCCTGGGCGTCCTGCACCTGGTAGGGCAGGCGGCAGGCCTGGCTGCAATCGCCCCGGTTGGCGCTGCGGCCCGTGTGCGCCTCGGAGATGTAACACTGCCCGCTGTAGGCCACGCACAGCGCCCCGTGCACAAAAAACTCCAGGATGGCCGGTTCGCGCTCGGCCCCCAGGCCATTCGCCAGACCGTTCACCAGGCCCTGGCGGATGGCGGCAATCTGCGGCAGCGTCAGCTCGCGGGCCAGCACCAGTTGCGACAGGCCCGCGTCTTGCAAAAAGCGGGCTTTTTCGGGGGTGCGGATGTCGGTTTGTGTGCTGGCGTGCAGCTGGATGGGCGGCAGGTC
>DASUON010000449.1:0-2569 GCA_036276615.1 Burkholderiaceae bacterium | reverse complement strand
CGCCAGACCACGTTGACAGCATGCCCTCGTTTTGACTGTCCTCTATAGTGAGTGTTCCAGCCGTGCAAACTAGGGGGACCCAAGGTGCAAGTCGTTGGTACCATTTGGCATACCGTCCATACCCAAAGAATATGAACACCGTGTCCGTCACGTCCCGCCGCTCTTGGCTGTGCCAAAGCCTGTCACTGACGGCGCTGGCTTGGCTTAACAGCGCCCAGGCGCAAGACGTGGCAACGATGGCCGCCGCGTCTGACTTGCAATTCGCCCTGGAAACGCTGCTGCCCCGTTTCGAGCAGGACAGTGGGCTCACCGTGCGTCTGGTGTTCGGCTCCTCCGGCCAGCTCGCCACCCAAATCCAGCAAGGCGCGCCCTTTCACCTGTTTCTGTCGGCCGACGAACAGTTCGTGTTCAAACTGGCCGACGCCGGCAAAACCGTGGACCGGGGCCGCCTGTACGCGCTCGGCCGCATTGGTCTGCTGGTGCCGCACGGTTCGCCCCTGCAAGCCGATGGCAGCCTCGCGGACCTGGGGGCCGCCCTGCGCGATGGCCGTGTGCAGAAGTTCGCCATCGCCAACCCGGCGCACGCCCCGTACGGCCTGCGCGCGCAGGAAGCCCTGACCCATGCCGGCCTGTGGCCGGCCATTCAGCCCAAACTGGTGCTGGGCGAAAACATTTCCCAAACCGCCCAATTCGCCCTGTCGGGGGCCACCCAAGGGGGCATCGTGGCGCAATCGCTGGCGCTGGCACCCGCCATCGCCCAGCGAGGCCGGTTTGCCTTGATCCCCGCCACCTGGCACCAGCCCCTGGCCCAACGCATGGTGCTGCTGAAAGACGCCCCACCCGCCGCCCAGGCCTTTTACCGCTATCTGCAAACACCGGACGCCCAGGCCCTGCTGGCCCGCTTCGGGTTTGTGCCCCCCGCGCCCTGAAACGCCCCACCGATGGACTGGTCCGCCCTGACCCTGTCGCTGCAACTGGCCAGCGCCACCCTGCTGGTGCTGTTGCCGCTGGGCCTGGTGCTGGGCCGTTGGCTGGCGCGCACCCCCTGGCGCGGTAAAGCCTGGGTGGAAGCGGCTGTGGTGCTGCCACTGGTGCTGCCCCCCACGGTGCTGGGTTACTACCTGATGGTGGGGCTGGGCGGCACGTCGGTTGTCGGGCACTGGCTGCAAGCGACCTGGGGCAGCGGCCTGGTGTTTCATTTCTCCGGCTTGCTGCTGGCATCGGTGCTGTTCAACATTCCGTTCATGGTGCAGCCCTTGCAACGCGCCTTCGAAGCCATCCCACGTGACCTGATCGAAGCCGCGGCCGTGAGTGGCTTGCGCCCCTGGCAAACATTTTGGCGCGTTGAACTGCCGCTGGCCTGGCCCGGATTGCTGTCTGGCCTGGTGCTGAGCTTCGTGCACACCCTGGGCGAATTCGGCGTGGTGCTGATGGTGGGCGGCAACATCCCGGGCGAAACCCGCACCATCGCCATCGCCATTTACGACCGTGTGCAAGCGTTCGACCTGGCCAGCGCCGACCGCATGGCCGCCTTGCTGCTGGTGCTTTCACTGGTGGCGGTGGCGGTGTCGTTCCTGACCACCGCCCGCCTGACCCGCACACGCTGAAGCCATGACCCCACCGCGCCCCGGCCCCAGCGAACCCACCCTCTCCACCACCGCCTTGCGGGTGCAGGTGGAACAGGCCGGGCCGGTGCGGCTGTCGGGCCAGTTCGGCTGCGAACCGGGCGAACTGCTGGCCCTGGTGGGCCCCTCGGGCGCCGGCAAAACCTCGCTGCTGCGCCTGATGGCCGGCCTGCTGCAACCCCAGCAGGGCCTCGTGGCGGTGGGTGACGAAGTGTGGTGCGACACCGAACGCCAGCTGTGCCTGCCGCCCCAGGCCCGCCACGTGGGCCTGGTGTTCCAGCATTACGCGCTGATGCCCCACCTGTCGGCGCGCGACAACGTGGCCTTGTCCCTGCTGCACCTGCCGCGCCACGAGCGGCACGCCCGCGCCACCGAATGGCTGACACGGATGCAACTGCAAGACAGCGAACAACTGCGCCGTCCCGCCCAGTTGTCGGGCGGGCAGCAGCAACGGGTGGCGCTGGCGCGGGCGCTGGCGCGTGAACCCAAGCTGTTGCTGCTGGACGAACCGTTTTCGGCCGTGGACCAGATGAGCCGCCAAGGCCTGTACCAACTGCTGGCCGACCTGCGCCAGCAACTAGCCATTCCGATGGTGCTGGTGACGCACGATTTGGCCGAAGCGCGTTTGCTGGCCAACCGCATGGCGGTGGTGGACGGTGGCCAGGTGCTGCAAACCGGCACCCCGGCCGGCATTTACCGCTCGCCGCGCAACGGGCGCGTGGCCAACCTGATGGGGGTGCAAAACCGCTTCCAGGGCCGCTGGCTGGGGCCGGCCGAGGAACCCGGCCTGGGCTGGCTGGCCTGGCATGTGGACCCGCACAGCCCCGCCATGGTGCAACTCAAAGTGCGCGACAAAGGCCGGCTGTCACCGGGCCAGTGGGTGCATTGGGTGATTCAAGGCGACGGGCTGCGTCTGCTGCCGGAGGCCGCACCCGGCACCACGG